>JBARYO010000453.1:0-7994 GCA_049647905.1 Elainellaceae cyanobacterium
CGCTAGCTTGATAAGACTCTTTGTACTCTAGGGCCCCCCAGCTCAGCAGGGTCATGGAACCCGCCATGGGAAAGCCAAATTTGACGTGGTCTCCAGCATCGTAGTAGCCACCACTGAGGTCAACACCGACGTCAGCGCCATCCGCTAGGGCTGAATCACCGCGCCACTCGATGCGGCTATCGTCTGGCAGCGGACCAGAGCGCTGCGCGTCGTAGAACAGCAAGGATTTTTGCAGCGCTTCGCCGTAGTTAAAGGGTCGGGCCGCGCCAGACTCGTGGCCAGACTCGTGGCCAGACTCATTGCCTAACGAGTCCTCCAATTCACCTTCGGTCTCGCCACCTGTGCCGCTGGTCTCAGGCTCAGGGGCGGGGGGTGGCGTTGAGGGTCCGGAGCCAGCATCCGGTGTGTCTGTGTTAGATGTACCAGCATCAGGGCTCTCTGCCGCTGGAGTAGGGGAGGTCAGCGACTGGCCATTGATTGCGATCGCGTTTGGTTCTTCCGGTGCCCCCGCGCCGTTGAAGCCAAAGGACAGACTCCCCCCTGCAGGAATCGTTTCGTTCCACGCCGCGCTTTCGATGGTATAGCGATAGCCACCCGCGGCGGGGCTGCGGTCAACAATTTGAGCGTTCCAAATATGGTCAATTTCGAATGTGGTCTCTACCACAAGGGTCCAGCCGTCTGTTGCGGTATCGCTACCATTTTGAAGGGTCATTCCAGCAGTGAAGCCATCGGGCCACTGATTGGCAACATCAAAGGCTAAGGTCAGATCTGCAGCTGGCATAAGGCGATCCTCTCATAATAGTTTGCAGGCAAAAGGGCTCCCACTCAGTTGTTGAGTAGAAGCCCCTTGCACCATGGATAACTAAGACTTGCCCTATGTACAACAGTTCCCGAATAGATGTTCGAAATCCGGAAAAATACGGAAAATAAGGAGACTCTTTTATACCTTTAGTCGCGCCAGCTGGCAGTCTCGCTCAATTTGGGCCTTGAGAGCATCGAGGGAGTCAAACGCTTGCTCTGCCCTCAAAAAGTGGCGCAGATCGACCTTGAGAACCTGCCCATACAGATCCTGTGACCAATCTAGTAGGTGTACTTCGATCGTGCGGTGCGTGCCCTGCACCGTGGGACGATATCCAATATTGACCACGCCAGGAACGGCTGAGCCTGCGCCTTTGGGCCACGCCTGCGCTGCGTAAACCCCGGTCCTCGGCACAAACTTGCACGACGGCACGTCTAGATTGGCAGTAGGGAAGCCAAGGGTTCGGCCTAGGTGCTGGCCATGGACAACGGTGCCCATAAGGGCGTAGGGACGACCCAAAAGGTGATTGGCTTTTGTCAGATCGCCGTCGCCCAAAGCCTCGCGAATTGCGGAGGAGCTAATACGCTCATGATCTGCAACTTCGAGCGGTGTGATGTGGACTGTAATCCCATGGTCATGGGCGATCGCCTTCAGGTCTGCGGCAGTGCCTGCGCGCCGCCGCCCAAAGCGGAAGTTCTCGCCGACGCTGAGGTGTTTAACCTGCAGCTGCGCGCCGAGTACAGTGGTCACGAAGTCCCTCGGAGAGAGATCGGCCAGCGCTTGGTCAAAAGGCAGCAGCACCAGCTGTTCAATACCGAGCGTGCTTAAGTATTGAGCCTTTTCGTCAGAGGGCGTCAGCAGCAGCCGCTGTTCACCGCTAAAGAAGGCTCGGGGGTGGGGGTCAAAGGAGACCACGGTTTTATGCCCCGTGGGTGCCTCTAAAATAGGCTGAATCACCTGGAGATGACCCCGATGAACGCCATCAAAATTTCCCAACGCGATCGCGGTCGGGAGACAAAGGACTCGGCGGGAAGAAATAACTTGCACAGCTAGGGTCGAACAGAGGAATAGGTTGGCCCGAGCAGATCTTGGGGGCAATTTAGTATAGCGCTGCTCTCAGGTGGATTAACGCGAACGAGTTGCGACGGTTCCCTCAGCGTTCTCCAGCTTGGCTTGGCCCAACTCAAGTTCTAGTCCTTCCCAGGCCACAAGGCTATTGGGAAAGTGCTCAGAGACATCCTGCTTCACATTGTCCATAAACTCATCGCTATGCAGCGGATCGTGATGGAAAATGACAAGCTGTTTGACGTTAGCCGCACGGGCAATCTTCACGGCTTCTTGCCAGGTGGAATGTCCCCAGCCAACCTTTCCAACGGGTTCAGCGTAGTACTCGCTGTCGGTGTAGGTGGCATCGTATATCAGGACGTCTGCATCCTGGGCTAGCCACAAAACGTTGTCGTCTAGATGGTCTGGAAAATGCTCCGTATCGGTGACATAGGCCGCCGAGAGACCATTCCAGCTGACGCGGTAGCCCACTGCTTCCCCGGGGTGGTTGAGCAACCGGTTATCGACGCGAATGTCGTCCACCTGAATTGCTTCACCGATCTCGATATCGTGAAATTGCAGATCCGCGCCCATAATCTGCAGCGGTACGGGAAAGTTGGGATGCAGCATCTGATCGTTGAGTCGCTGCTCAACCGTAGAGCCATTAGGTGCAACCGTCCCATAGATGTTGAATTTGTTGCCAGGAACGAACGCGGGGGTAAAGAAGGGGAAGCCTTGAATGTGGTCCCAGTGGGAATGGGTAAAGAACATGCTGGCTTCAACTGGCGTATGCTGCAAAAGCTCTTGACCCAGCACCCGTAGGCCAGTGCCGCCGTCAAAAATAAGCCGATGCCCGTCAATTCGCATCTCAATGCAGGACGTATTGCCGCCGTACCGAACAGTATGTCCGCCTGGGCAGGCGATGCTGCCGCGTACGCCCCAGAATCGAACTGTAAACCGATTTTTGACGAGCTGCCCGTTACTCTCAGACATGGGTGTCACTTAAAACTGCAAGTTAGCTGGTAAAGGATCCCGCCATATCATAATCCTTACCCATAATTCTAATGACTGTTTCCTAGCTGTATTATGTCAATGATCACAGGTTGCCCCGAAATTCCCATAAAGCTATGCTCGGATATTTGAAATCCTTTCGTATCGACCGATAGGCCGATACGGTTGAGCTGATCAAAACTCATAGAAAATATTATCCCCATAGTAGCCTACATTATTTCAACATCTCTCTATTGGTAGATAGGCGTGTCCATTGATTCAGCCGAGAAACCGACAATCAGGACAGGCCTATAGGGTCCGTCAGCTGGGGGTGGTCAAAATTGTCAAGTAGCGTTACGGCATTACTCAGCAAGCCACGGCTGTTGCTTCAAGCTGTGCAGGCCAGCCGCGCTCGTCATATTGTAATGTAGCGGGGTCACGGTGATATAGTTGCGCCGAATCGCCTGCACATCTGTTTCAATGTGTGACAATTCATCGGACAACGCCCCGCAGAAGGCATTTTCGGTGACATCGTCTACGTCTTCAAGCACCTCGCCAGCAAGCCAATAATAGGTTTTACCCCGAGGATCGATTCGCTTTTCAAACAGATCAATATAGCGACGGACCCCCTGTCGGGTCAGCCGCATCCCTTTTGTCTCTACTTCATCCACAGCCGGGATGTTGATGTTGAGCAGGGTGGCTTGAGGCAAGGCGTCGTGGTCTAGCGCTGCAATCAGCGATCGCGCGATGTTGGCTGCAGGCTGAAACTCTTGGGCCGAGAAGCTAGCCAAACTGAAGGCAATGCTGGGAATCCCCTCAATTGCCCCTTCCATGGCCGCTGAAACCGTGCCGGAGTAGAGCACATCGGTCCCCAGGTTAGGGCCATGGTTGATGCCAGAGAGCACCAAATCGGGTGGCGTTTTGAGCAATGCGCCCAGGGCCAGCTTGACGCAGTCAGAGGGCGTCCCCGAGCAGGCCCATGCCGTAATCGAGTCGGCAAACAGTGAGTCAACCTGCTCAGCTCGGATGGGGTCATGAAGCGTTAGCCCATGGCCCGTGGCCGATCGCTCGCGGTCGGGGCACACCACCGTGATGTCGTGCCCTGCTGCGGCTAAAGTATTGGCCAACGCTCTGATACCCGCTGCAAACACGCCATCATCATTACTAATCAATAGCTTCATATCCAACAGCCCATTGAAATTGCTCGACTTCAAAATTCCCCCATAAGCATGGCACAAGCGTTTAGCTGCTGTTGCGATAAACTAGGGAAGCCGCCGCTGGCTGCTCAAACTACTTTAATTTTGTGACGTAATCATCTTGTATGGCTAGCCTAAACGAGCTTGAATCCCAACTGACCCAGCTGCAGCAGGACGCCCAGACGGCGATCGCCGCAGCCGACGATTTAGAGGCCCTAGAACAGCTGCGCATTCAGTATCTTGGCAAGAAGGGCCAGCTCTCTAAAATTCTGGGTGGCATGGGGCGGCTCGACCCCAAAGAACGGCCTCAGGTCGGTGCGTTAGCCAACCGCGTCAAGGGGACAGTTCAAGGTGACTTAGACCAGCGGCGAGAGGCACTACAAACCGCGAAAATCAAGGCCCAGCTTGCGGCTGAAACCTTAGATGTCACCATGCCGGGCGTATATCGCCCCCAAGGCAAGATGCATCCGCTGACGAGTACGACCAATCGAGCGCTGGATGTATTTGTGGGATTGGGCTACACCGTGGCCGATGGGCCAGAGATTGAGAGCGACTACTACAACTTTGAAGCGCTCAATACCCCGGCAGACCATCCCGCTCGCGATATGCAGGATACGTTTTATCTACCGGGTGGCAACCTACTGCGCACCCACACCTCTTCGATTCAAATTCGCTACATGGAGGAGCACGAGCCCCCCGTTCGAGTCGCGTCCCCAGGGCGGGTTTACCGGCGAGATACGGTGGACGCAACCCACTCTGCTGTCTTTCATCAGCTGGAAATTTTGGCGATCGATCAGGGGCTGACCTTTACGGATCTCAAAGGAACGGTCAAAGTATTCCTTAACGCAATGTTTGGCGATTTGCCTATTCGCTTTCGGCCCAGCTTCTTTCCCTTTACGGAGCCTTCTGCCGAAGTGGATGTTCAGTGGCGGGGGCGGTGGCTTGAGGTGCTAGGCTGTGGCATGGTGGATCCGAACGTGCTCAAGACCGTGGGCTACGACCCGGAGGTATACACCGGCTTTGCCGCTGGCTTCGGCGTCGAGCGCTTTGCGATGGTGCTCCATCAGTTGGACGATATCCGTCGCCTCTACAGCAGCGATCTGCGGTTTCTAAGACAGTTTTGAGCGGCCAGTTTGAGATTATTGAGATTAGCTGCTCTTTCAGCCATTTTGGGTCTATGGTTCGGTGTGGCTGGGGCATGGTGTGGCAAGAGTCACATACCCTACTCAATCAAGGTTTAGCAATACCGGCGAATATCTTCACCGCATTCGTCTGCTAGATAGCACAGGGCGCGAAATCGAAGGCTAACCAGCTGTTCGTAGAGGGGATTGAGTTTACACAGGGGCGGGATATGGCCAAGGTGGCGACCAAATAGGTTAACGTCTCGCTCGAATGGGCATTGCGCTGGTACGATATTGGAGATCAATCGGGCCAGTTTGGGTCGCCGAACGTCCATTCCATCAAGCCAGTTGCGAACTGGGTAAAACAGGTCGAAGCGGGGGCTGAAGCGGGACGAAGATAATATAGTCATGGTGATACATGTTGGGTTGGCTAGAGATCGATGCCCGACACCGTTTGCTTTTCGACGGGCAGAGGTTCTCCTGCTATTAAGACGATACAAACTCCACAGCAAAGATTCTTGAAGGAACTAGGAAACCTTTCTGGACTGGTCTAAAGCTTTCGTAAAGCTACACAGCCTCTGGGTAGGTGCTATAGGTCCGCGAACGAATGAGCCGTAGCGATGGAGAGACCACAGCGTCAGGGGGAGAATTTCTAGCAACGTGCTCGCGGTATAGCGCTGCTGCTTCCGCCATGGAGGAGACAGCATACTGAATTTTGGCACCGCCTCCCAGTGGAATGGTCAAACAAAGTTTGGATGGATCAGTTCCTCGCAAATTTTTCTGAGTAACTAACATCGCAACATCTTCCTGAGAAACAATAATGTGCCTTGCCGAGCTGGTTTGAGCAGTAGCGGTTGACGGGGTCAGTCACGGCGAAGCATTTGGTAGACTCTATATCTATTAAAGAGTCGACCCAGTACGAAGATGTTCCAACAGGCGTTCAGATTTTGAAGTGGCACAGATAAATTTACCGTAAATTTTGGTCGATGGGGTCGATAGCGTTGGGTATGGTATCAAAAAACACACAGTCTATTCGCCTGCGGCGCTGCGTTGCGCTACGTTTTGGCGTTTTGACAAGGGTCGTCCTGGGCTTCAGCCTGGTTGGCATCAGCTTGCTGGGGGGCTGTGCAGTTCTGTTACCGTCCCAGTCCAACCTAAGCTCTGAGCAGGCCCCGCCGGAGAGCTTGGAGAATTTCGATCCGTTTAGAGAGGCCGTGGGACAGGCTACTCAAGCCGCGACATTAGGTCAATCTGCAAGCACAGCTGCGGACTGGCAAGACATTGCTCAGCGGTGGCAAGCGGCTGGCGCTTTGATGCAGTCCGTGCCGCCGAGTCATCCTAACTATGCGATCGCCCAACAGCGGGCCAAAGAGGATTATGCCACCAATGCCGCGATCGCGCAGCAGCACGCGGCGGGGGCGACTGAAGAGGCTCTCACGACAGACGACGACAGCCTCACCAAGGTGGATTTTGGCGACGGCTGGCCCTTTATCATTGATGGCGAGCTTTTCTGCGAGCAGATTACCGTGGGAGAGCGCCAAATCAACCTTGTCACGCTCTATAGCCTTGACAAAACATTTGCAGTCAACGGTCCGGCCCAGGCCAGAGCCAAAGAACGGGGATGGTATAACATTGATGCCCTATGGCGCAGTAGCGACGATGGCGCCGCGAAGGCACCGATTAACTGGGTAGTGATGCGGGCGGAAGCGATCTGCCGCGATCAGGTCGCCTCTTGAGCAAGAGACAGCTAGAGCCATGGGAACCACAGCTCTAGCCAAAGGTGGTAGGTCATTTGTGCTGGCATGGCAAGAGGGCGGCTGATATTTTAGAGCTGATTTTCTGCTTCTTTTCGGAGGACACAACTATCTCGCAAGACTCGTCTGGAGTGATGCGAGCCCGGTAGGTGAGCCACATCAGCCGCCAAGCGACAATGGAATAGGTGGCAAGGGCTTTGCGCAAGCGGAATGCATTCTCCTCATCCTCAACTATCAACCCGGCGACACATAGAACTCAAAAGCATTCAAAAAATACGCCCATCCCCTCACAAAGAAGGGATGGGCGCAAACAAGAAAGGATTGAGAAACGAGGGGATCTACTCTACACCCTCAATTCGGTTCTCCACCTCTTCATACAGCTCCTGCAGCCGCGCCAGGGTCACATCAATGGTCTCCCAGTAGCCCCGGCCATTAGCCTCCAGCAGCGTCGTCACCATGCGGCGGAACGAGTTGGGGTTGAGGTCCATCAGCCGCTTTTGCATGTCCTCATCCTTGATGAAGGTGTCGTTAGCGTCCTCATAGACAAAGTTGTCTACCGCGCCCGCCGTAGCCGACCAGCCCATGGTGTTCACCAGCCGCTTCGACAGCTCCCGCACCCCTTCGTAGCCGTGGCTGAGCATGCCCTCATACCACTTGGGGTTGAGCAACTTCGTGCGGGCGTCTAGCCGCACCGTCTCCGACAGCGTCCGCACCTGAGCGTTGGCGGTAGTGGTGTCGGCGATATAGGCAGAGGGCTTCTTGCCGTCTTCCCGCAGACTGGCCACTATCTTAGTAGGGTCAGAGTCGAAGTAGTGGGAGACATCGGTGAGGGAAATCTCCGAGGAGTCCAGGTTTTGGAAGGTGGCGTCCACGGTCTTCAGCGCCGTCTCCAGCACCTCGCGAGACTCATCCATCACGCCGGGGTTATCAGAATTGAAGGCAAAGGACTTGCGCTTTAAGTACATCTCCTGCAGCTCTTCTTCCTCTTCCCAGGTGCTGTTTTCTACCGCCAAGCTGATGTGAGCGGAGTAAGAACCCGAAGCATTGGAAAAGACGCGAGTCGCGGCCTGACGCAGGTTGACGCGCCTGT
>JBARYO010000454.1:0-1823 GCA_049647905.1 Elainellaceae cyanobacterium
CAGCAGGGCCAGACGGCGAATGGACCGTGGTAGATGCGCTGCGTCAGTTTCCCTCTGAGAGTATTAACGTCAATGTGGGAGACCTCTTGGCGCTGCGCGAAACGCTGACGGTATACCTAGACTATAACCAGGCCGTCGTCACCGCGATTCAGCAGCAGGCCGACGCTGAGGCGCTGGCCCAGCCGATGGACGAGACGCTAGCGGATTTAGGTCAGCCTGGTCCCTATGGCGTTGCGAAGGACGTGATTACCGTTGCCAATCCTGCGCTGCGTCAGACCGATGACGGGCTTACCGTCAACTATGACTTTCCGGTGGATGTGTACTATCCCCAAGCGCTGAATGAGCCAGCTCCTATTTTGATAATCTCCCACGGGTTCGGGGATGAGAAAGAAAGCTTCGCCTTCTTGGCTGAACACCTGGCGTCTCACGGTATTGTGGCCATGCTTCCGGACCACGTGGGCAGTGATTTGAGCTATCGCGAAACCTTCTTATCGGGACAGCTCAGCACGTTGCTCAGCCCGATGGAGTTCCTCAACCGCCCCCAGGAAATTTCGTTTTTAATTGATGAATTAGAGCGAATCGTGAGCCGTGACCGAGAGTGGGCCTCTCGCTTAGATTTGGAGCGTATTGCCGTGATGGGCGATTCTCTAGGAGGCTCCACTGCCCTAGCGCTGGCTGGCGCAGAAATCAACTATGGGCGGCTCGCAGCGGCCTGCGATGAGGATAACGTCATTCTCAACATAGCGCTGTACTTGGAGTGCCGCGCCCAGTTTTTGCCGCCGGGAAACTACCGGCTGAGGGATGAGCGCATCACGGCCGTTGTGACGACGCACCCCATGGGGGGGCACCTGTATGGCCCTGAGGGGATAGCCCAGGTTGATATTCCACTGCTGATGATTTCAGGTAGCAATGACATTTTGTCCCCAGTGGTGACCGAGCAGATCTATCCCTTCATGTGGACCCAGGCAAGCCCCAAGTATCTGGCGCTGCTGCGGGTCGGGACTCACTTCACCTCCAAGCCGGGTCGAATTGCTGCGGATGGCATCTTTAAGGCGCTCGCGGGGGAGCATCGAGATGTGGGGGCGCGCTACGCTAAAACCCTGATCACGGCTTTTTTGCAAACCTACCTCAATGCGGGGACAAATGAGGCGGCAAATGAGGCGACAGAGCATAGCAGTGGCGACTCGCCCTATCTAACTGCCGCCTTTGGCCGCGCGATAAGCGCAGAGGAGCCCCTCAAACTGGATATCATCCAGACTTTGACCGCAGAACAGCTCCGGGACGCTTACGGTCGCAGACTCCCCATCCCTGTCAATCCTCCAGCGATCGCCCTGTCGCCGACACGAGATGAGAGCATCTTGGCCGAAATTCAGCGTACTGGGATATTGAAGGTGGGCTTCCGTAAAGATGCCCCTCCGCTAGGCTACCTCAACCAAGCCGGAGAGTGGGATGGCTACTGCGGTGACATGGCGATCGCCTTGAGCGATTATCTTGCCAGCAGGGTAGAGCGTACCGTGGGTATAGAGCTGGTGGAGCTGACCTCCACGCTGCAAAATCGGTTTGACCTGGTGCGGGACGGCAGCGTTCATCTTGAATGTGGCCCCAACACTATTCGTAACGACGTTGAGGGCGTTACGTTTTCCCAGGCTATGCTGGCTGCTGGTACGCGATTTTTGGTCACTAGCGGCAATGCAGATACCATTAATCCCAATTTACCCCTCACCGATGCCCGACTCGGAGTGCTCCAGGACTCGACGGCAGAAATACTGGTGCAGCAGCGCTATCCTCAAGCTGATCTGATTGTGTTTCGGGGTCCAAATGAC
>JBARYO010000455.1:0-1788 GCA_049647905.1 Elainellaceae cyanobacterium
GCGGGGACTCTGACTTTGGCATTTGACGCTCCTTTGGCTAATGCTTCTCTGCAGCGAGAGTCACGAACTGACGCATTAGACCAGCCTCCATCCGGGCGATCGCGCTGCGGGCGAGGCGCTCTTGCTCATCAATAGTGATGAAGTGCTGCTCGACATGCTGCTTGAGCTGGCTGAGCTGGCCGTGGGCAACAGCGTGGCGGGTTGAAACAAGCACCTCCGGGCCGCATTTGGTCAATAGGCCCCCATCGACAGCGATGAAGGTCTCTGCGCCATCAGGGGTTTGCACGGTCAAGATACCGGGCATTAGGGCCGCGAGACAGTCAATGTGGTGGGGCAGCAGGCAAAACGCGCCGTGGGTGGCCTCGGCGATGATTTTTGCCGCTGGCTGATCGAATAGGATGTGGGTGGGGAGAAGGACTTTGAGCTGCATGGGAATAGATGTGAAAGGGGTTTACGAAGCAGGTTTGGGCGCAGCACCCACCATGTAGAGCGCCTTCTCAGGCACCTCCGCGAACTCATCATTGAGAATGCGATCGCACCCCTCCAGGGCATCGTCTAGCGACACCTGCTGCCCTAGAATGCTGCTGAACTGCTCGGTGGTGAAGAATGGCTGGGTCAAAAACCGCTCTAGCCGCCGGGCGCGATACACCGTTTGCCGCTCCCGCTGGGCCAGTTCGGCAATCCCTAACATGGCGATGATGTCTTTTAAGTCCTCGTAGTCTGCCAGGGCTTTTCGCACCGCCTGCGCGGTCTGGTAATGGCGCTTGCCAACGATCGTCGGCGTCAGCATTTTTGACCCCGACTGCAGTGGGTCAATGGCCGGGTAAAGGCCTTCGCTGGCGCGCTTGCGGGACAGCACAATTGACGAAGAGAGATGGGAGAAAATATGGACTACCGCTGGGTCGGTAAGATCATCGGCGGGGACGTATACTGCCTGCACCGAGGTGATCGCTCCGGCATCCGTGCTGCAGATGCGCTCTTCTAGGGCTGCCAGCTCTGTTGCCAAGGTAGGCTGATAGCCTACTCGCGAGGGCAGGTGCCCCATCAGCCCAGATACCTCAGCGCCCGCCTGCACAAAGCGAAACACGTTATCGATCATCAGCAGGACGTCTTGGTGCGCCTCGTCGCGGAAATACTCCGCCATGGTCAGTGCCCCATGGCCAACCCGAAACCTGGCGCCGGGGGGCTCGTTCATCTGGCTAAACACCATCACGGTTTGCCCTAGCACCCCCGCCGTCTTCATGTCTCGGTAAAGCTCTTCCCCCTCCCGCGATCGCTCCCCCACGCCGCAGAAAATGCTCACCCCCTGGTACTGCTTCGCCACGTTGTGGATCATCTCGGTAATCAGCACCGTTTTACCCACCCCGGCTCCGCCGAACAGCCCCGCTTTGCCGCCCCGCTCAATGGGGGATAGCACATCGATGGCCTTGATGCCCGTCGCCAGCACTTCGGTTTGCGTAATGCGCCGATCT
Organism: Elainellaceae cyanobacterium; assembly: GCA_049647905.1. Lineage (GTDB taxonomy): Bacteria > Cyanobacteriota > Cyanobacteriia > CAKZMO01 > CAKZMO01 > JBCCAG01. Next base: position 1,473 of record JBARYO010000455.1, read on the forward strand.
AAGGACGGGGGGATGCCGTGAAGCGATCGCCGGGGGCCTTCAATTTCGCCTTGCCCATCAATCGGCTCACCAAATACGTTCAGCATCCGGCCCAGTAGACCGTTGCCAACGGGCACCGGTAGTGGCATACCCGTATCTTCCACGGGCATACCTCGGTACAGTCCATCTGTGGAGGTGAAGGCAATTCCCCTTGCCTCATGGGCACTGAGGTAATTCACAATCTCGATAGGGGTATGATCCCCAGCGCGCACTTGGGTTTGTAAGGCAGGCAGCTCCCCTGAAAAGCGCAGATCAACAACGCTTCCTTGAACGGCAA
>JBARYO010000456.1:0-1794 GCA_049647905.1 Elainellaceae cyanobacterium
GGCGCGAATAGGTGACGGGGATGGTATGCTGCCCGACGACGACGGCGGCTTTTCGCGTCGGTTTCGATCCAGAGGCAGAATGCGCCGGTTTGGACAAAGTCTTCTGTTGCTTGAGGTATCCAGGTGCCGTGGAGGATTTTCATGGTCTACCGTATGTAGCCATCGGTGAGTTGAATTGAATTGATTGTATATCAATCCTTTTGACTGTTGTGTACTGCGGAACGCCGTACGTGGAGTTTTTCTGGTGCGGCTTCAAATTTTACGACGAAAACAGAGCGGAGGATCAGGTGTTGAGCGGCCTGATACGGCAGCAGCCCAAACAATAGGCTTCTCCTAACATTCGCGGCGGAAGTAGATTTGGTGTTGGGCACTCTGTTTGGGTGGCTAAGTATAGGGCTTCATAGAAGGGGTGCGGAAATCATCCGGCAGTCTTTGAGACGTCGCGCGGCTCAGCCTCGGCCATGACTTTCGCAACAGATTTAGAGGACCAGTTGAAGGGGTGAGCATGCTCATTCCACTCGGCAATGAACGCCTGCAACCGCTCGGCTAACACTTGCTTGTTGGTGAAATTGGCAATCTTCAAGCGTTTGCGCTGCAAGATGCTGAACCATTGCTCAATCTGGTTCATCCAAGAGCAGTGGACTGGGGGGAAGTGAAAGCAAAAGCGCGGATGCGCTTCAAGCCAAGCAGTGATCTTCTTGCCGGTGTGCATTCTGGGAGAGTGTTCTGAATTTTGTGTCAGCGGTGCTTTTCTTTAGTAGCTGCAGCGCTCTGGAAATAGGATAGCAAAATGTGACAGCGCTGCCTTCCAATTGGCGATCGGCCGGGTCCACTTCTTTGAGATATTGTTCATCGCCAAGTACATCAGCTTCATCACGGATGCCTCATCAGGGAACACGGCCTTGGTCTTAATCACCTTACGCAGTGAGCGGTTGAGCGATTCGATAGCGTTGGTCGTATAAATGACGCGGCGAATCTCCATGGGATAGTCAAATAGCGGCACAATGTTCTCCCAGTGGCGAATCCAGATTTGGCTGATGGCCGGATAATGCTCATCCCACTTAGCCGCGAAGGCATCAAGGGCGGCTTCAGCTTCTTCTAGGGTAGCGGCCTGGTAAATCGGCTTGAGGTCAGCCACCACGGCCTTGCTCTGCTTCCAGGGCACATAGCGCAAACAATTGCGAATTAGGTGAACGATACAAAGCTGCACCTGGGTTTCGGGATAGACCGACTCGATTGCTTGAGGAAAGCCTTTGAGGCCGTCGCAGCAGGCAATCAGAATGTCTTTGAGACCTCGGTTCTTCAGGTCAGTGAGCACCCTGAGCCAGAACTTGGCTCCTTCTGCTTCGGCCTCGCCAATCCATAGGCCCAGCAGGGTTTTGTTCCCTGCAAGGTCGATGCCAAGCACCACATACACCGCTCGCTTGCTCACCCGCCCCGACACCTTGATGTTCACATACAACGCATCGAGATAAACAATAGGATACAGCTCTTCAAGCGGGCGGCACTGCCAGGCTTTTACCTCGTCTGTCACACTATCGGTCACCTCGCTGATGAGCGCTGCAGGTACTTTGGCTCCGTATAGCTCTTGTAGCTGAGCGCTGATGTCCCTTGTGCTTGTTCCCCGGGCATACATCGCTATGATCTTCTCATCTAACCCCGCCAGCCGCCGCTGATGCTTGGGCACCAAAACAGGGTCAAAACGGCCGTTGCGGTCTCGGGGGATGGACAATTCCATCTCCCCTTGCTCCGACTGTATTGTCTTGCTGGAACTGCCGTTACGCCGATTACTCC
>JBARYO010000457.1:0-4879 GCA_049647905.1 Elainellaceae cyanobacterium
GCCCCCAGAGGAATATGACGAACTAACATCCAAAATTAAAACCACTATGGAGTCGGCGTTGCCCCTCAGCGTTCCGCTGGTAGTAGAGGTCAATACTGGCGAAAACTGGATGGTGGCAAAATAGTAAAGGAGAAAGGTAAGGCATCATAGTGATAGCTATGGGATAACGTAAGACACGGCCTAATCAAACAGAAAACTACTCTGGCGCTCACCCGAAAATTCGTGATGTTGCAATTCTGCGAACTTTCTCTGTAAATATATATAGGTACAAACGTCTGTTGGTGCCATGAGCGTTCTACCTCAATAGGTTATTCCCTTCAGGATATTTGTGAGGTGAAATTCAATTTTCTTAAATATAGGGTTGACAAATCCGTGATATTGTATTCCAGCAGAGCAGCTAATTAGGTCCACGGTACGCTTTCGTTGCTCAGCATCTACATACAGCGGCCTACTGCCCGCTGTAACGTCCGCAATCAGGGTTGGATTCAGTGTATCTATCCACGCATCACGCCCAGGATGACCTATGCGCACCACTCGGGGTTTGCTGCGTTAGCTCATCGGGCAAGTTGTTAAACGCGAATGAGCAATTTTGTCGGCTCGTTAACTACCCACTATCGGAACTTCAGCAGTTATCCGTTGACACCATACTCCTCTTTCCCGATGACCCAGCAACGTTCTGGCGGACGGAAAGAACGCACTGCCGGGTCGCGCGTCTCACCGATAGCACCGGTCGGGTGCGTCACGTCCGCGTTCTTGGCATCCCCGACGTGGCAGTGGCAGATGCGGCAGTACCGGATGAACAGTCCAGCCAAATTCTTCTAATTTATGGGACAGCAGGCTCAACACCAGAAACGACTGGGCAGAATGATTGCCAAGCTGACCTGAGCCAAGCGACCTACGCCATTCATAGCGCGTCTAGCGCTGCAGAAATTGTTCAAGTCACCTCAGACTGGTGCCAGACCCTGGTGTCACATTACGTTGGTGTCGGTACGTTTGATCTTCGTGGGAGCTGGAGCTGGGCTTGCCGCGTCCAGGGGCTAAGTTGGGCGATCGCCGATGGGCTAGATCATGTTCATGCCGAGCAGCTGCTGAGCTCCTTACAATATGGTCGGTGGGTGCGGCAGCAGATCGAAGCTCCATTGCCGGATACCATGGTGCCTAGCTACGGTCCGAACTGCGCCTCCTATGTGGTTCAAGAGGCTAATGACCCAGAGGAGGTACTAGCGCTGCCAACAGCGCCTCACCTCAATGACAACTCTTTCAAGTTTGAGGCACTGCTGGTGCCTATTGAGCATCAAGGCAAGGTGTCGGGCGCGCTACTGCTCTCTCCGAGCCTTGAGCAGGGCGATCGCGGTGACGAGGATATATTCCCTACGCGATCTACAGCAGTGTCCCCTGCTACCCTGCCCCCTGAAGAAATCGAGCTTGCGACAACTCTTGCAAAGCATGCTGCTCTTGCTCTTGCTAACGTAAAGCGTCGTGAGACCCCACAGGATTCTGAGCAGACGTTAGTGCGGTGGGTGCATCACCAGGTACAGCATCTCCAGCAGGCGCTCAACTTTGAAGCGGCCATAAAGCGAATTACCGAAAACATCCGAGACAGTCTAGATGAGCGGTACATTTTTGAAACCGTTATGCGCGAGCTTGGCGAAACGCTTGTGCTGGATTATTGCACGGTAGGGTTCTACGACCGCGATCAGAAAACGGTCACTGTTCGCTATAGCCACACGACAACAGAGGATGCCTGTCCAGTGCAGCAGGATGTCAGTCTCCTGTCTGACGACGATGAAATATACGGTCTCCTACTCCAAGGGCGCTATATCCAGCTCTCTCCCTGGAGCGATGTGAGCGATCGCCGCACAGTTGCTTACAGCACCACACTAGCGTATCCCATGCTGGTGGATCAGCAGGTCGTTGGCGATCTATGGCTCTACCGGCCTAAACACTCGTCGTTTAGTGAACAGGAGATACAGCTGGTGGAACAGATCGCCAATCAGTGTGCCGTCGGGTTACATCAGGCTAGGCTCTACCAACAGGCTCAAGACCAGGTAAAATCCCTAGAAACCATGGGGGACTTAAAAGACGATTTCCTCAACACGGTATCCCACGAGCTGCGGACGCCAGTAACCAACATCAAAATGACGGCTGAGATGCTGGATTTGGCCCTTGCAACGCAACAGATTACCGATACGCGGGTGTCTCGGTATATCAAAATTCTTCATGCCGAGGCCCAGCGGGAGATGGAACTGATCAATGACTTACTGGATCTGCAGCGCTTAGACGCTGGCATGCAGACTCTAAACCTGAAGTACCTTGAAATAGCATCCTGGTTAACCCGAATCTTTGACAGCTTTCGGGAGCGTGCGGAGGAAAACCAGCAGCAGCTTCATGTCAATATTTTGACAGAGGTCACCCACATTGCGTCTGATGAGAGCAGCCTCAAGCGAATCATTGCTGAACTGGTTAACAATGCTTGTAAATATACGCCACCTCACGAAAGCATAGCCATTGAAGGCCGCATCGGGTTTGCTGGCCTGACGCTGAGCGTCTGTAATTCGGGCGTTGAGATTCCTGTACAAGAACAAGAGCGCATTTTCGAGAAATTCTATCGCATCCGAGGCAGCGATCGCCGCAAGCAGGGTGGCACTGGGCTTGGGCTATCGCTAGTAAAGCAGCTGGCCCAGCACATGGGTGGCGATATTTGTCTTGTCAGCGGCAATGGGCTGACCTCCTTCACCCTCAGTCTTCCGCTACTGAAACTACCTGACCCTGAATCCACTGCGCTATCATAGCGTTCACGGTTTCAGGTCTTTCGTCCTGGGGGCAATGTCCTGCATCCTCAATCTCAACAAACTTCTCCACACAGGAAAACTCAGCCAGCTTACGGCCCAACTCGACAGGCTCCCAGGGGTCGTCGACGCCCCACAGTATGAGTACTGGGATGTCTTTCCCTTCCAGGGTTTCCAATAGCTCTTCCGGCAGAGGGCCAGATGAATAGCGTGTGAAGGCTAAAAACACGTCGGCAGCCCCTGGATCACTAGCGGGATGCAGCAGCAAATCCACTAGCTCACCTGTCACGCATTCGGGCGAGGCATAGGCCTGTTTTAGGATCCGCGTTACCGTCCCCCGTCGGGCCAGCAGCTTAAAGAATCCATGGCCAAGCCAGCGAATGCCCAACACCTGCTGTAGAACAGGCGCACCCATGCGGCGATACCAGGGCAGCGCCGCGCGGCGTTTGTCGTGGAGCAATCGCAGTGAGCAGTTGAGCGCCGCTACGCCGCGAACCTGATCAGGCGCATCAACAGCAGCTTGAAGGGCCACGATGCAGCCGATAGAATTGCCGACTAAAAAGGCAGAGTCTCCAACAACCTGCTGGCAAAAGGCTGTTACCTGCTGGCTCCAGGTTTCAAAGGTATAGGCTATCTCGGCGCTAGGCTGGGGCTTGGCTGAGCCGCCAAATCCAATCAGATCTATGGCATACACGCGGTGCGTTTCTGCCATAGCGGGTATATTGTGTCGCCAGTGCCCCCAAGAGGCCCCAAACCCGTGAATTAGCACAACGGCAGGCCCGTGGGTTCCCATGGCCTGATAGGTCATTGGGAACCCACGCCACATCCAGCACTGTGGCGTGGGTAACGGTTTGGCTTGCGGCGCTGCTGAGGAAGAAGATGTCGCCATTGAAAGTGCCCTCGAAACAAAACCCCCTTTTAGGGTACCGCTAAGCCCCATTGCCCTGCACCAGTCGCCGGTGCCGCTACCAACGCGAGACTAGCCTAAATCCTGTTGGCGGTGATGTGCTAAACCCTAGCCTTAATGAAGGCGATCGCCTGATGCCAAATGAGGGTGGGCTGGTCATAGGCATCTATCAAGCAGAGGCAATTGGCGTCCTGCCACCGCACCTTGCCGGTGAGGATATCGCTCGTCACTAGCTTCAGCTCCACCTCTTGCCCATCCCGAATAAAATTTTGGATCTGTCTTACACTAGGCAAATCAGTATTGAATTCACGGGTCATCGTCATGGGGCAGGTCTCAACTCGCTTTGCAAAGTACCACGGTCTGGGCAATGATTTTATTCTATTGGACAATCGCCGCCATGCCGACCCAGCCTTGACCCCAGAGCAGGCAATTCAATGGTGCGATCGCCACTTCGGCGTGGGGGCAGATGGCGTTATCTTTGCCCTGCCTGCAATGGGAGACACCGATTACACCATGCGCATCTTCAATTCCGACGGGTCAGAGCCGGAGATGTGCGGCAACGGCATCCGCTGCTTGGCGAAGTTCGTTGCGGATATTGACGGCGCGGATATCGCAAAAGAGCCCAGCTATCGGATCGAGACCAAAGCGGGCGTCATGCAGCCTACCCTGCGCTCGGATGGTCAGGTAACCGTCGATATGGGCCAGCCGTTTCTACTGGCCAAAGAGATTCCTACTACGCTGATGGCCCCCGATGAGACGGTGGTGGATTGCCCGATTGAGGTGGCGGGTCAACCCTGGCGCGTCACCATGGTCAGCATGGGCAATCCCCACTGCATCACCTTTGTGGAGGACGCTGAGGCTATTGATCTCGCTGCTATCGGGCCAAAATTTGAGCATCACTCGGCCTTCCCCCAGCGCACCAACACCGAGTTTATTCAGGTTGTGGCGGGGGACTATCTGAAAATGCGGGTGTGGGAGCGGGGTGCAGGGGCGACTCTGGCCTGCGGTACGGGAGCCTGTGCGTCTTTAGTGGCGGGTGTTCTGAACGGCAAGTGCGATCGCCGCGCCACCGTAGAGCTACCTGGTGGCAATCTAGATATCGAGTGGCGAGAGAACAACCACATCTACATGACTGGACCCGCGACTGAGGTCTTCGCGGGTACGGCCAAAGGGCTGTAAATCT
>JBARYO010000458.1:0-7272 GCA_049647905.1 Elainellaceae cyanobacterium
ACTTAATACGGGGCGCTAAGGGTAATGACAGCCTCTTTGGCGGCGCTGGCAACGATACGCTCTTCGGCGGAAAGGATAATGACAGCCTGTTTGGCAATGCTGGCAATGACATCCTGCGGGCTGATGGGGGCAACGACTTGCTTGACGGAGGACGCGGTAACGATGAAATCCGCACGGGTGCTGGTAACGATACCGTCGTGTTGGCGGCGAACAACGGCACTGACACCATCTTTCGTTTCAATGCCCAAGGCAGTGATCAAATTCAGTTGGACGCTATCAGCTTTGGTCAAATTAGCCTCACCATCAGTGGCAGAAATACTGAAATTGCTTTCAATGATGAGATTCTAGCGATCGTCGTCAACAACATCAACTTGGTAGAAGCCGACTTCATCACCGTCGGTGCTTAGATATGCCATTGCCCCCATTAGGTTACCGGCCTACGGCCCAATCGCTCAAACGCTAAACACAATACAAAAATACTCAGAACACTATGATGCGTAACGTCAAAAAAGCCCTGTCCCTTGGTGGACTCATTCTTGGAATCGCGGCTGTTATTGGAACGGGAACCGCCTTTGTACGAGCCTCTGACCATGATGATGGTGAATCAGAAATCAAAGGGCGTAACCTCAACTTGACGGATCTATATGCGTTTCGGGAAGTGGATCAAAATCCTGCTGCACCACCGCAGAATCTGGTGCTGATCATGAACACCAACCCGCGCTCCGTTGCTGGACAGCAATACTATTTCAGCACCCGAGCCCGATATGAATTTCAAGTTGCCCGCGTCACCAACAACGACGCAACGCCCACTGGTATACCCGATGTCACGCTCCGTTTTGAGTTTGATGACCCTACTGCCAGCATGCAGCAAGACTATACGCTGACTGTCATCCGTAACGGGACGACCAACGTTGTTTAAGGAACGACGACGGCGCTACGGGGCTCGCCTATCGTCAACGCTAACTCCGTCGGCGGCGCTAATGTACAGGTCTTTGCCGGGTTACGAGAAGATCCTTTCTTCTTTGATGTCGAGCAGTTCTTCCGGGTGCGAGCCGGTGCATTGGGCACTGGGCCTGCCGTTGGTTTCCGCGACCCTGCCACCGCTATTGATTTTGCTCAGGGATATAACGTGAACGCGATCGCCGTCCGGGTACCTATTACCCTCTTGCAGGGAAGTACAGCCGCCACCACGTTTGACGTCTGGGAAACCGTATCCGTTTCGGGCGCGGGGAATAAGTTTAATCAGGTGGAGCGACTGGCCCGGCCAGCGGTGAATGAGGGTCTGATTGTGACCAATGATTTTCTTAACACTTTGAACAGCGTAACCCCTAGCTTCGAAGCAGCGGCATTGGCCGGGCAGCAACCCGCTGCTGGAGCCGCTGGTCCTATCGTCGCGGAAGCAAAGCAGACCCTGCTGGCCTTGGGCAATAGTGACGCTAGAGCAGATGCGCTGCTCGGGGCTTTTCTACCGGATGTAATGCGAATTGATACGACTGGGCCAAGCGGCTACGCCAACGCCCTAAATGCCCAAGGAAGCCCAATTCGTGGGCGGTTGCTAGAAGATGACGTGATTGACATCACCCTCTCCGTTTTGACCAATGGGGCAATTTCAACAGACAACGTCTCATACAACGGCACTCCGGGTAACCCAGCCCAGGGGCACGACCCGCTAATTCCGGTGTTTCCCTTCCTAGCCCCAGCCAACTAAAACAAAGGTCAACGCGGCCCCACGTGTTTCATTAGGGACGCAACACCTACTGCGTCCCTACGCTGTGATATTGAAGGATAATTCTATATGCTTGCATCACTTAGATTTAAGCTCCGTCGTCGGCACATCTCGTCTGCCATCGCAATTGGCGTCTTATCCGTTAGTGCAGTTCTATTGCCTCAGCCGCGCGCATGGCTAGCCAGCAGAAGCGCATTTGGCTATAGCCCCCATCCCTATCCATTTCTGTCAGCGCTAAACGATGAAAATCAGAAGACGCTAGAGCGCTCGATTTCGTTTTATCAAGGTCGAATTCAGACTAGTCCGGATGACGGTCTTGATCGCGCTGCTCTCGCTAATCTCTATATTCAGCTAGCGCGCATTACCGAAAATGAAGACTGGTATCTGACTGCTGAACAGCTCGCTCAAGAGTCATTGGCCAATTTACCGTTCAATAATAATGCGGCCCTGTTAGCCTTGGCTAAGATTGCGTCAGCACGACATGACTTTACTGAGGCAATCCGACTATCGGAGCAGGCTACTGGGGAAGATGCTATTGCGATCGCCATAGCCGCCAAGCTCGCTATGGGTAAGGTTTCAGAGGCAGCTGCAGAGGCACAGACCTTAGTGGACCGTCACCAGTCGCTTGGGAGCCTGACGCTACGGGGTCTTGTCCACTCGGCCCAGGGTGATGATGACAGAGCCATGGAGGATTTTCAACAGGCGATCGCGTCTGAAGAGGTCTCTGAGCCTCGGGGATCAGCGCAGGTAAGAACGTTTTTAGGTGAAATTTACTTAAACCAAGGTGAGCCTATCCTAGCAAAACAGCTGTATCGCGAAGCGTTACAAATTGTCCCTGATTACCCGCTGACCTATATCCATCTGGCTGAATTGGAACTGGTCATGGGGGACTTTCGTGCTGCAGAAGGCTACTATGAACGCGTCGGAACCTCTGAGGCGCTGCATGGCATTGCTCGCGCTAGAGCTTTGCAGGGGAAGGCCGGTGATGAGGCATGGGATGTAGCAGAGGCAGCGCTGCGCCAGAAACTTGATAGCAACTCTACCGGCTACTCCCGTGACTTGGCACATTTGTTGCTGGAGCGGGGTGATTCGGCAGATGTGGCCGAGGCTATTGCCCTAATGGAAACAGAAGTTACGCGACGACGGGATGTGAAAACACTGGATCTACTGGCCTGGGCGCTGACGCGGGCCAACCGGTGGAAAGACGCCCAAGGAGTCATGCAAGAGGCGTTAGATCATGAAATTCAGGATGCTGCGATCGCCTACCGTGCAGGGGAAATTGAGCTAGCGCTGGACAATAGTGACCGAGCTGCACAGCTGTTTCAGCTAGCTCAATCGATTGAGCCAGGCTTTAATCACCAATCTCGTCAGCGATTAGGGCTTGTCGCTCAAAATTTAGATTGAAATCATGTTTGTTGGTCTTGAATTTTGGCCCAATTTATTTTCTGCAAATTATTTCGTTCAATCACCTGTTTCAGGGCTCAGAATAATGCTAAATATCCTCCGTTGGCTTACACCACTTCCCATCCTTCTGGTTTCGATGTCTCCAGTAACCGCCTACGCTAAAGCGCCATCATCGCAGCAGTCGGATCAGACGACGGACCTCTTAAGTCAGACATTTCCACTGTGCTATATGGAAATACCTGGCGTCGGAATTCGCGATCTTGCTGAGCTGTGTACTGAGACTGAGGCGTCTAGCGAATCCGCGCAACAACCTTCCGCGGCAGACGATCAATCTTCTGAGGCAACTCAGCGTCTTAGGCAGAACGTTTATCCGTCAGGCCAAGCCTTTTCGCTCTGCTATATGGAAATGTCTAGCGGCGAGATTCGCAATCTCAATAGCCTATGCGCTGAATCCTCTGTTGAGGGGTCTCAAAAGCCTACTGTGGAAGAGGAGCCATGCTACTTTCTGGATGTTGATGGGCGACCCTGTCAGTAGATTATGCGCGACCCTCGTCGATATCACATAGCTCCGGCTTCAACTCCCGCTCCATCAGCGCCGAAACTGCCTCTAACGGCGTAATAGTCCCGTCGAGTAGCCGGTGCACCTGGCGGGAGATGGGGATGGGGATCTCCTCTCGATTGGCCAGCTTTACTAACACATGGGCGGTGTTCACCCCTTCTGCGGTGCTGCCCAATTCCTCTAGAATCTGGTCAAGGGGTTTGCCCTCCGCCAGACCATAGCCCACCCGGTAGTTGCGGCTGAGGATACTGGTGCAGGTGGCCAGCATATCCCCCAAGCCCGATAGGCCGTAAAAGGTTTCGGGCTGAGCCCCCAACTGAGTGCCGACGCGAATCACCTCAGGCAAGGCGCGGGTGATCAGGGCCGAGCGAGCGTTGGTGCCCAGCTGCAGCCCATCGCAGACGCCTACGGCGATCGCCATCACGTTTTTCAGGGTGCCCCCCAGCTCGGTGCCCAGGGGATCGGTGTTGGTGTATACCCGGAAGCGATCCACCGCGAACATTTGCTGCACTGTTTCAGCAGCGTCAGGATCGTGGCTGGCCACGACGGTGGCTGCCGGAAGCTTACTGTCAATCTCCTTAGAAAGATTTGGGCCAGAGAGCACTACCACGGGGTTGTTGGGAAACGCGGCCTGCCAAAGCTGGGACGGCGTCTTCGTAGTCTCGGGGTCCAGACCTTTGGTAGCCGTCACCAAAATGGTGCGAGACGGAAGCCCCATTTCACCAAGACGCGATGCCAGCTCTGCGACCCCTTTCATGGAGATGGCGCACAGCAAGACATCGGCATCAGCCACAGCAGATTCTAGGGGCAAATCCCCCCGCCGGGACCAAGACCGAATAGAGACACCGGATTCAGCAGCGAGCTGGGCTAGGGCTGTGCCCCAGGCACCCGCCCCCAAAACAGCCAGCGTCTTGACGGGTATGGGTTCGCCGCTGGATGACATGAGCGTTGGCGTAGCAGTCGTTTCCATAGTGGTATGACCTCAATCGATCGGTGATGTACCCCGAGGGGCGGAACTGTCCTTAATACACAAGATCTCTACTCGATGTGCAACCCTACGTTAGCGACGGAACTGACGCGATGGCGAAGTCCGGCTGGCAGTTCTTCTCAATGTAGTCGCGGTAGATCTGGACTTGGCGATCGCATTCAGCCTCGTCCCAGTTGCAGTACTTGGAAAGGGTATCCGTGATGGCAGGCAGCAGGTCAAAGCCGTAGTTAGCATGCATGGATAGCACCGTGCGTCGCCGACAGATGTCGACGATGGTGTGGGCCATTTCTGACTCTATGGCGTAGACCATCTGGGCCTTGATGTCGGGAAGCTCAGCTGTGAGGCGATCGCCTAGCTCTGGGAAGCGATCCACCAGGGCCAGCACGTCTACCGCCCGAGCCCCATAGGTCTGGAACAGATGGCTGATGGACTCGCGGGAGATTTGCCCTTGGTAAGCATCAATGGCCTGCTGAATGCGAGGGTCCTGGGCGTTGATGGCTCCGGGGAAGGGCTGCTTACGGGTCTGACAAGGAGGGGCTGCTTGCTGTCGCCGCTTGTAAGCCCAGTCCACTAGTTCCTCACCCACCTGGCGGAAGGTGGTCAGCTTACCACCCACGAGGGACACCAGATTATTGATGCCAGCAGGCGCATGGTCATAAAGAATATGATTTCGGCTGATGCTGCCGGCTTTGCCATCCTCTGTATAGGGCAGAGGACGGACACCAGAGTAGGTAAACTTAACGTCGCCACGGGTCAGCTGCGCGGTAGGGACAACGGCGTTAGTCTCCTTGATGAGGTAATCCACTTCCTCATCGCTGGCCTTGATTTGGTCGAGGTCGCCGTCGTAACGCAAGTCAGTAGTGCCGATGAGGAACATGCCGCACCAAGGCACGATGAAGAAGGGTCGTCCATCGCTCTTCGCTTCGACATAGAGGGCTGTGTTGGGCGCACCGGGGAAGGGATCCACAATAATATGGCTCCCTTTAGTGCCGCCCATCAGGCGATTTTGGCTAAGGGGGTGAGGGGCATCGCCGCTATGGCCAAGCTCACATATCTCATCGACCCAAGGCCCCGCCGTGTTGATGACGACGCCGTTATCCGCCAGCTTGACGGTGAAGGGGTCTCCCGAAAGGAGATCAACGCAGGTCATGTCAGTGATGCGATCGCCCTTACAGCTAATCTGCGTCACCTTGACGTAGTTCAGCGTAGCCGCTCCAGCGTCCTGAGCCGCAATAATATTTTCTAGGCAGAGGCGCTCGGCGCATTCCGCCTGACAGTCATAGTACTGCGCGGCACCACTGACATCATCGGAGCTGACGGAGCGAAAGAGCTGCTGCAGCTTCTTCGCTGGCAGCATGCGGTGGTTGGGCAGGGTTTTATCGAAGCTAAAAATGTCATACAGAGCCATGCCTGCCTGAATTTCCCAATAGCTGCGCCGCCCCCCTTTATAGATGGGAATGGTCATCTGAATCGGCTTCACCAAGTGAGGAGCCGTGTTCAGCAAGATTTCTCGCTCCCGCAGAGATTCCCGCACGAGCTTAAACTCGAAATGCTCCAAGTAGCGCAGCCCGCCGTGGACCAGGCGGGTGGACCAGCTTGTCGTGCCGCTGGCAAAGTCATTTTTCTCGACGAGCAAGGTCTTTAAACCACGCAGGGCCGCATCACGAGCGGCACCCGCGCCATTTATGCCGCCCCCGATGATGATCAGGTCGTACGCTGAATCTTGAATGGATGATAAATCTCGCATGGGTGGTAGTATCGGTGAACGCCAAGACTAAACCAGCGCAGAGGCTTTTTCCTGGCCGTTGGCCTCTGTTTCGCGATCCACAGCCGCTGCTTTGGCGGCTCGGAACATATGGTTAGCCCACTGTTGCACATCGTAACGGCAAATTGATTCGTACATCTTGCCCATGCGCTGCTTCTGTTCGCCAGAAGGCATGTCCAGCGCTGAGTCTATCGCTTTGTCCATTTCGTATGAAGCATAGGGATTGACCAAAATTGCATCGGGCAGCTCCACCGCCGACCCTGCGAACTCGGAAAGGACTAAGATGCCGCGCTCTCCTTTGTTAGCAACCACGTACTCTTTTGCCACTAAGTTCAGTCCATCCCGCAGAGGGGTAATCCAGGCGATATCAGCGGAGGAGTACACCGCCATCAGATCGTCGAACGGCAGGGGTGTTGTGAACAACTTAACGGGCGTCCAGTTAAGCGTTCCAAACTTGCCGTTGATCTTGCCAACCCACTGCTCAATTTCTTTCTTTGCGGTGCGGTAGACCCGCATGCCTTTGTTTGGAGCGGCTGCCGTCAATACTAGGTGTACCTTGCCCTGAAGTTCAGGGCGGCGCTCTAGCAGACGCTTGTAGCAGGACAATAGCTCTTTAGTGCCTTTGACGTAATCGACCCGTCCGGCTGAGACGATGAGCTTGCCGTCGCCAATCTCGTTGCGGATTTCCGCAGCCCGTGCTTTGACTTCAGGCTTCGCCACCATCTTGCGGACATGGTCAGGATCTGTGCCGACGGGAAAGGCGTTCAGGTTAATAATTTGACCGTTGTAGCGGAGCTTTGTGGTCATCATGGGTTCACTCAGCGCTGTTC
>JBARYO010000459.1:0-3966 GCA_049647905.1 Elainellaceae cyanobacterium
CCTCAGAGTACTAGTTGATCGCAGCTTGCGACCCGTCACTGCGCATCACAAATCAAAACCCTGACACAAGCCCGTCCGAAATACGGATATACTACGCTATATGTAGTCTTTCCCGCGAGCCGCACCCCCATGGACGTCCCCCGTCTCCATCCCGACACCATTGAGCAGGTCAAGCAGCGGGCCGACATTGTCGACATCGTCTCCGAGCATGTGGTGCTCAAAAAGCAGGGTAAAGACCTCGTCGGTCTCTGTCCCTTCCACGACGACAAGTCCCCCAGCTTCAGCGTCAGCCCCAGCAAACAGTTCTACTACTGCTTTAGCTGCGGGGCCGGGGGCAACGCCATCAAATTCCTCATGGAGCATGAGCAGCGCTCCTTTAGCGACGTGGTGCTGGGGCTGGGGCGGCGCTACGGCGTTACCGTTCAAACCCTAGAACCGGCCCAGCGGCAGGCGTTTCAAAAGCAGCTCTCCCAGCGGGAAAAGCTCTACGAAATTTTGGCGATCGCTGCTAGCTTTTATCAACATGCCCTGAACCAGTCTGAAGGCAAAGTGGCCCTCGACTATTTAGGCGATCGCGGCTTCGAGGAAGGCACCATTCAGAGCTTCCAGCTCGGCTATGCCCCCGCCGGGTGGCAGACCCTCTACGGTTACTTGGTAGAGCAAAAGCGCTACCCGGTGTCTTTGGTAGAGCAAGCGGGTCTAATCGTCCCTCGCTCCGGCGACAAAGGCTACTACGACCGCTTCCGCGATCGCCTGATGATTCCCATCTGCGACCTACAGAGCCGGGTAATTGGCTTTGGCGGGCGCACCTTGGGAGAGCAGCAGCCCAAGTACCTTAATTCTCCAGAGACAGACTTATTCGATAAGGGCAAGACCCTATTCGGCCTCGACAAAGCCCGCAGCGCCATCAGCAAAATAGACGCCGCCATCGTTGTGGAAGGCTACTTCGACGTCATTGCCCTCCATGCTGCAGGCATCACCCATGCCGTAGCCTCCCTGGGCACCGCCCTAAACCTGCACCAGGTGAAGCAGCTGTTGCGCTACACCGAATCCAAGCAGGTCATCCTCAACTTCGACGACGATGGGGCTGGCACCAAGGCCACCGAGCGGGCCATTGAAGAAGTGACGGCCCTCGCCTACCGGGGAGACGCCCAGCTGCGGGTGCTAAACCTACCCTCCGGCAAAGACCCCGACGAGTTTTTGCGCACCCACAGACCAGCAGAATACTGCGATCTGGCCGAACAGGCTCCCCTGTGGCTCGACTGGCAGATCAACCAGGCGTTTATGGATCGCAGCCTAGACCAAGCCCATGACGTGCAGCAGATTACC
This sequence comes from Elainellaceae cyanobacterium, assembly GCA_049647905.1. Lineage (GTDB taxonomy): Bacteria > Cyanobacteriota > Cyanobacteriia > CAKZMO01 > CAKZMO01 > JBCCAG01. The sequence continues at coordinate 1,330 of JBARYO010000459.1, forward strand.
CAGCAGCTGGTGGAATTTCTGGGCCAGGTGACCAACGCTACCACCCGCACCTACTATGGTCGGGTCTGTGCCGAGCGTCTGAGCCGGGGAGACCCGCGTCTGGTGCCCCTGCTGGTGGAGAACTTGCTGACCCAGGTGCGGAGACAGCGGCGGCGATCGCCCAAGGGGGACGAGATGCCCCGCATGATGGTGCAACCCACCGAAGTGCTGGACTGCGCTGAAGCAACGCTGCTGCGGATCTATATCCACGCCAATTCCCACCGCCAAACCATTATCGATGCCTTAGAGGAGCGCGACCTGCAGTTTGGCTTGTCCCATCACCGGCTGCTGTGGCGCAAAATTCTGGAGCTAGATGAACAAACCTCCAATGCCGATATTCCACTACTGACGCGGCTTCAAGACGCCGCCGCCGAAACCGATGGCCTGCTAGACGCCGTAGGGCATGTACTGCAGCTCGATGAAAAGACAAAGCGAGATGTGCTGAGAGCGCCCCTAGTGATTAGTCGCGCTGTGGATCGGCTAGAGCGGGTTATGTGCGAAAAGCGCTGTCAGCATTTTCAGCGGCTGTGGGAGCAAACCGATCTGGTGGAAGAGGGAGACTTGGCCCAGCATTATCAGGAGCAAATCCAGGCGGAAAAGCGGCGCATGCATCAAATTGATGAGCAGTATTCTGCCACATTTGAAGATTTGGTGCAGGTGCCCTGGGTGGGGGAATACTATGCGGAACTGGAGCGCTTGTCCTGACGGGCCGTTGAACCTAGGGTGGTGAGCCCTGGCATCAGGCAAGCTCTACCCCGCGTCCTCTACCCGGTGAGCCATGACCCGCCCTAAGCGCCAGCGTGCCCTCCAGCGGGGACACCAGGGAGAAGCCTTTGTGGCCCGAGTTCTTGAGAGCTGGGGCTGGACGATTTTGCACCGCCGCTGGCACTGTCGCCGGGGCGAAATTGATCTGGTGGTTCAAGAGTCACCAACTGACGGAACCCCCGGCACATTGGCCTTTGTCGAGGTTAAGGTACGCTCCTCTGGGGCGTGGGACGACCAAGGGTTGGCAATTACCTGGCAAAAGCAGCAGCGGCTTTGGCAGACGGCACAACACTTCCTCATGGTTCACGAGGCCATGGCGTCGGTGCCTTGCCGGTTCGATGTCGCCTTAGTCCATTGCCGGTCTTCGACCCGTGGCGCTGCGGGCACTACCGACGGCTACGAGCTACGGCACTACCTCAAGGGAGCCTTTGATTCAGGTTGATACCCCTGCGATCGCAGCAGATGGTCTTCAAACGCGACGCTAAGCTAGGGTCTCGGGGCAGTAGCCCAGCCCCTTCACAAATTCCATCCGAAATGCCTCAATCTCAGCCGAGTCCGGCGCACCATGGGACACAATAGCCACCTGATAGCGGCGCATCACGTCCACGGGAGACTGCCCTGTTTCAAGACCCCAGAACGTCATTTTAAGGCGGACATCGGGGGTATAGGGAATGCCTATCTCGTTGAGAAACGCATGAACATCGCCGTCTTTTTGAGGTGACAGGGGATGGGTCAGCTTGATCTTAATCAGCCAGCCATCAATCTGGTGGATAACCGTCATGAATCGTACCGGCAGTTGAGCCCGATTGAGGTGCTCAACTATCCGCAGAGTAAGGCTTGCGTTGGCAAGGCGATAGGTATAATCCATTGATAATGACGTTAGGACACCGAGGCTACTGTTCTATCTTGGCCGAGATTTCGATAAATTCATATAGGAAACCTCCCCAAGTCTGAGGGTTGAGGTCTGGGGAATTCTCCCCAAGTTTAGTAGCTACGGTAACGGTTTGATTGGAATAACTATGGGTAACGTACAGGATCACGACGGGGTCAGTTTGAGCGATCAGCAGCTCAGCGCCTATGACTACGAACTGCCCGATGATCGGATTGCACAATGCCCAGCATCACCCCGCGATCGCTCCCGTCTACTGGTGGTAGACAGCACGACGAGCTACCATCACCGCATCTTTCGAGACCTGCCGCAGTGGCTAAACCCCGGCGACCTGCTGGTGCTCAACAACACGCGGGTGATTCCCGCCCGCCTCATGGGCCGCAAAGCCAGTGGCCTGGCCGTAGAGGTGTTTTTGCTAGAGGAGCGTACCCCCAACTGCTGGCATGCCTTGGTCAAACCAGGGAAGCGCCTCAAGCCCGGCATTGAGGTCTATTTCGACCAGCCAGATGCCCCTCCAGTGGTAGGCGAGATTTTGGCCACTGAGCCCGCCACCGGGGGACGTTTGATTGAGTTTAGGGTGCCCGACAATCGCCCCTTTCGCTCACTTTTGCCCCAATTAGGCCAAGTTCCGCTACCGCCATACATCACCCACGCCGATGTAGATGCCGAGCGGTACCAGACGGTTTACAGCGATCGCCCTGGCGCAGTGGCAGCGCCGACAGCTGGGCTGCACTTTACCCCAGAGTTGCTGGACAGTCTAAAACGCATGGGTGTTGGCATCGCCACCCTGACGCTGCATGTCGGTATTGGGACTTTTCGCCCGGTGGAGGCCGCCGATATTACCACCCACCATATGCATGGCGAGTGGGTCGAGGTGCCGCCGGACGTGGTGGCTGCGATTCAGAAGACCCGCGCCGCTGGGGGATGGGTGATTGGCGTCGGCA
>JBARYO010000460.1:0-2850 GCA_049647905.1 Elainellaceae cyanobacterium
CCCAGCTGCTCAGGCCCTTCGGTCTTCTGCTTCAGCAGCAGCTGAATTTGGTCCTCAGTCAAATCCGATGGCGTTAAGTCGTGGGGGATGGACGCCTTGACCGGACCCTCTTCACCATCGGCTTCAATGTAAGCCCCGTAGCGGCCAATGCGCACCTTGACGTCAAGGCCTTCCAGGTTGACGGTTCGAGCTTCTCCCGGATCGATCTGGTCTTCACGCTGCTTGACTAGGGTATCTAATCCGCTTTTCCCGTGATAGAACTCTTTTAGATAGGGGAGCCAGCTTGCCCCTCCCCTAGAGATGTCGTCCAAGGTCCGCTCCATTCGGGCCGTGAAGCTGGGATCCACCAAGTCTGGGAAATTTTGCTCTAGCAGAGCGGTTACCGCAAACGCCGTAAACGATGGCACTAGGGCATTCTTGATCATCTGGGCATAGCCCCGGTCGATGATCGTGCCAATGATGGTGGCATAGGTGCTCGGTCGCCCAATCCCCTCGCTTTCCAGCATCTTCACCAGCGACGCTTCCGTATAGCGAGCCGGAGGCTGGGTTTCGTGGCCAACCGCTTCTAGGGTGCGGCAGTTGGGTGTATTGCCTACCTGCATGGGTGGCAGCACGACTTCCTGATTCTCGATAGCAGCGTCGGGATCATCAGACCCTTCCACATAGGCCCGAAAGAAGCCTGGAAAGTCAATACGCTTACCCGAAGCACGGAATGTCGCATTGTCTACTTGAAGCTGCACCGTGATATGGGTTTGGCGAGCCTCCGCCATCTGGGTCGCCACAGTGCGCTTCCAAATCAGGTCATACAGCTGCAGATCGCGGCCTGAGAGCCCAGTTTGCTGCGGGGTACGGAAGGTGCCTCCGGCAGGGCGAATGGCCTCGTGGGCCTCCTGAGCGCCCTTAGATTTGGTTGAATACTGTCGGGGTGATGGGCTCAGATAGTTCTCGCCGTACATCGTCTGCACACAACTCCGGGCGGCGGCGATCGCCTGCTGGGAGAGATGGACTGAGTCAGTCCGCATGTAGGTGATGAAACCCCGCTCATAGAGCCCTTGGGCCGTGCGCATGGTGTCGCGAGCCGAGAGGCTGAGCTTACGGTTGGACTCCTGCTGCATCGTTGAGGTGGTGAAGGGGGGGGATGGCTTGCGCGTGGCGGAGCGCTCCTCTAAATTGGCAACGGTCCAAGCCTGGGACTGGAGCCGTTCCTGCAGCGATCGCGCCTGCTCCTCATCCAGCAGGAGGACGTTACGGCCCGCTATAATTTGCCCCGTCGACTCGTCGAAGTCACTTCCTGTCGCCAAGCGAGTGCCATCCAAAGCCACCAGCTTGGCGTCAAAGGGCATGTCGTCCTTAGCCAGCTCGGCTTTCAGATCCCAATAGGATCCCTGGCGAAAGGCGCGGCGCTGTCGTTCCCGATTCACCAGTAGCCGCACCGCTACCGACTGAACCCGGCCCGCCGATAAGCCCCAGGCAATCTTCTTCCACAGCAGCGGTGAGAGTCGGTAGCCCACCAGCCGGTCCAAAATCCGGCGAGTTTCCTGGGCATGAACAAGCTGCTCATCCACATCGCGGCAGTTCTCTAGCGCCTGCTGAATAGCGCTTTCCGTGATCTCGTGAAAGACCATACGCTTGGTGGGCACGTTGGGCTTCAGAATTTGTAGCAAATGCCAACTGATGCTTTCCCCTTCGCGGTCTTCGTCTGTGGCCAAGACCAGTTCATCAGCATTCTTAAGGGCTTCCTTAAGCTCTTTGACTACCTTCTTCTTGTCCTTTGGCACCACATAAAGCGGCTGAAAGTCGGACTCTACGTTGACGCCGAGCTTAGCCCAATCCTCCGATTTGACCGAAGCCGGAATTTCAGTGGCCGACTGGGGCAAGTCGCGGACATGTCCCATGGATGCCTCGACCTGATAACCAGCCGGTAAATAATTTCGAATTGTCTTTGCCTTTGTAGGAGATTCAACAATAACGAGTGTTGACATGGGCGTTTTGCTCAAGACGGAATCTGACGGGAGTGTTAAGGACCAGCCTACCGTGATGGACGAGAGCTGATGGAAGGCGGGCGAATCGACAGTGGCAGGAGTCGCTTGGTCAGTGAAAAGTCCTGCTGTATTATTTTGGTCCTTCTTACAAGCTATAGCGAGATAGCCGGTGTCGTTGGCCTAACCATTATGATTCTGTTATATATCTTTGTCGAAATTGCGCCAAATTTGTCACAGGGTTGATGGAAGCCGAGGAATATATCCCGACCTGTGCCAGAATCCGAGGAGCACACAAGGTATGATTCTACGTAACGGATCATTAAAATGGCCAATGTGGCCGGAGAATCACAGGTTGGAACCGCGGGTTGTACGCAGCCGCCCCATCGATCGTTAAACTAATACAGTCATCGCGCCGACTTCAGTATGGATATTGCTAATTTATCTAGCCAACTCAATGCAGGAGCAGTTCTGCCAGAAGGAATTGTCCTTCTGACCTTGCTCATCGTGCTGGTGGGAGATCTGGTCACGGGGCGAACGGCCTCGGCTCGCTGGTCACCCTATGTCGCCATTGCCGGGCTACTCGGGGCTGTCGCATCGCTCTATTGGCAATGGACTAACGTCGAGACCGATGCCTTCTTGGGCGCTTTCTCATCAGACCCACTGAGCGTTGTCTTTCGGGGCATTATCGCCCTGTCAACAGCCCTGACAATTTTGATATCTGTGCGGTATGTGCAGCAATCCGGGACGGCCCTGGCCGAGTTCATTGTCATCCTGCTGACCGCGACAATTGGCGGCATGTTCCTGTCTGGAGCAAATGAGCTGGTGATGATTTTCGTCTCTCTTGAGACGTTGAGTATCTCCTCTTATC
>JBARYO010000461.1:0-2539 GCA_049647905.1 Elainellaceae cyanobacterium
ACTCACTTACACTCCACAAGCAATCTAGTATTGCTATAGTCCCGTTATCGACGCTCTGAGGTTAGCGCTCGACCTGAATCTTAGTGGCTATGACCTTGGTTGCTATAGAGCTGACCGCGGATTGCCCCGTCGGGAAACTGAGGATTGTGGACATTGATATAGAAGTCAGCAGGATTGCTGAGAATGCGCTGGACGATGCCAGCCTCACCTGTCGGAAACTTACCCTCTTCTCCCTCAGTCAGGCAGTCACCAGCATTGCCATCTTCTGGCCCTGCTAGCGCCGCGACAACAGGACCGTTTTCGCCAGCAGCACCTTCGTGAATATGGGCAGCCATGCCGCTACCTACAGGCACTTGCTGAATTCCAGCCACTTCGAGGACGTAGCACAGGGTTGTCTCGTCGCCATCAACGCCAAAAACGTACGCCTGGCCCGTACCCGTCACATCACCGGCCGCCTGACTCATGTCACCATCACCGGCAACTTCAGCACTGCCGTCAAGGTCTGTGGTCAAAATTAAGTTAGTGTGCCCAGCATAAGCCCCTTGTGGCAGGGCGATGCCCAAACCCAGCGCTAGGGTACCGAACATCCACTTCATACTGTTGAACGTAATTGCCATATTTGAATTGTATTCCAAATGCTAGTTTCACTAATGAGTACGCCAGAGGGCCAAATTTGGTTTTAAATGCCGCTGTTTATAGTTTGAGAGCATTATTCCGATGACGCTTTTTTGGCCTTAAAGGAATCCAATCTACACCCTGTGGCGTACTCAAGACAGTGCAGGGTTCAGTTGCTGGACCGCTGCAATTGCTGTCAATGAAGAAGATATTTGTGCAAAGTAAGAAATCTCCAATGCGCGATGTCCCCCTAGAGGCAATTTGCCTCATTACGGCTAGTGCGCTGATGTTGGTTTTGTGGCAGGCCATTATTCTGCGATCGCTGCCCTTATAGGAGGACTTAAGGGTGGTGTCGCCGGGTCTAGTACCGGCACGAGGTTAAACCGATGCGCCTTGTCTAGGCGATAATGTGGATTATGGTATCTGTGTGTCCAAAGCTTATGGATCCCGGAAAACCGAATCATAGCAATCGGACCTTAGCGGACGAGCAGTTGTGGCTCGCAATTGCTCAGGGACATACGAGCGCGTTAGGGGTGCTTTATGATCGCCACTCAGCGTTAGTGTATGGGGTTGCATCCCAGATCTTAGGGAATGCTCAAGAAGCAGAAGACCTGACCCAGGATATCTTCCTCAAGCTACTGGGCGATTCGCCCTATGATCCAAAGCGGGGATCCATTAGAACCTTCTTGATGATATTGACGCGATCGCGGGCCTTAGATCGACTGCGATCGCGCCAGCGCCAGGCCAAGCGATCGCAGCGCTTGCGGGGTGATGCGGCATCCTCTGCATCAGCTGAGTCTGTCCCCTTGGATGCGGCATCTCAGCGCGAGCAGCGGCAAGAGGTGCGTGCGGCGCTGCGAGACATCCCAAGCGACCAGCGGCAGGTTTTGGAACTGGCCCATTATGAAGGTCTAACTCAGGCCAGCATTGCCGAGCGGCTCAATCTTCCAGTCGGAACGGTCAAGTCCAGAGCACGACGCGGATTGCTCAAGCTGCGTCAAGCCATGGAAGCGTGGCAGAGTTAATCAACGCGATCAGGGAGTTATGATGGCATGACTGGTTCAGTATCGGTAGATGAACAACGCGAGTTATTGGCGGGCTATGTGCTGTATGACCTGAGCCCAGATGAAGCGGCGCTTGTTGAGCAGTGGATCGCGATTGATCCTGCGATCGCAGAAGAGATTGAACGGCTACAGCAGACCTTGGAGCTGACCTATGCGCCTAAACAGACGCAGCCCCCTGATCGCCTGCGGGCGAGCATCCTCAACGCCTATGGCTCTGCGAGGCAGGATGATCCAACGCCCGAAATTGGTATTCCCGTTGTCCGGTCTAGCCACCAGCCTCAGCCCAGAGTGACTCGCAGACGGCGGTTGACAGCCAGCCTGGGCGCGGTGGCTGCAATGCTCATTGTGGGGTTAAGCATCAGCAACTATGTTCTGTGGCGATCGCTGCAAACCGCCATTGCCCAGCAGCAGACCCCTGAGTTTCGCAGGGTTTCTCTGATGTCGACGGATGCGGCGGCAGGCTCAGTGACCATCGAACTGGCCCCTGACGATCTTAAAGCGCTGCTGGAGGCCGATTTGCCCCCCCTACCCGAAGGCAAGGTTTACGTCCTGTGGACCGTTCTACGGCCTGACGCACCGTTTACAGCGGATGAAAAAGGAGCCATTTTGACCCATGTCTTTGCCAAAAACGGACAGCGTACCGTGGAGGAAGCGGTAGCGCTACCGCCGGTCTATCGCGACAGCCGCTGGATCAAGGCGATCGCCGTCACCATTGAAGATGGCGCTGCGCCGCAGCGCCATAGGTCTAGCCCAATTTTGATTGAAATGCTGTAGCAAGTAGATAGCCGTAAATAAACTAAACCTGTGGAGAGGTCGCCCCCCACAGGTTTAGTTTTGGCCACACGCTTAGTGATGGGGGC
>JBARYO010000462.1:0-3662 GCA_049647905.1 Elainellaceae cyanobacterium
CAATGGATAAAGCCGCCAGCAAGGTTCTCAAGATTTTGGGTCACACCGACGTAGCTCATGTGAACTCCAGCTGTGGTGCGGAGCAGGAGTATTTCTTAGTCGATACTAACTTTGCTGCCCAGCGCCCTGACCTATTGCTAGCAGGCCGCACCCTATTTGGTAAGGCACCTGCTAAAGGGCAGCAGTTTGATGACCACTACTTTGGCGCGATTCCTGAGCGGGTCCAAGTGTTTATGCAGGACGTGGAAGAAACCCTGTATAAGCTAGGCATTCCTGCCAAGACGCGACACAACGAAGTGGCTCCGGGTCAGTTTGAAATTGCCCCCTATTTTGAAGCGGCCAACGTCGCCAGCGATCATCAGCAGATGATGATGACGACGCTGAAAGAGACGGCCAAGAAGCACGGCTTTATGTGTCTGTTGCATGAGAAGCCCTTTGCTGGCATCAACGGTTCCGGTAAGCACGTCAACTGGTCTGTAGGCAACGCCACCCAGGGCAACCTGCTCGATCCCGGCGATACCCCCCATGACAATGCTCAGTTCCTCGTCTTCTGTGGCGCGGTAATTCGCGGCGTCCACAAGTATGGGCCATTGATGCGGGCGGCGATCGCGACGGCAAGTAATGACCACCGCTTGGGAGCCAACGAAGCGCCACCGGCCATCATGTCGGTTTACCTAGGTACCCAGCTAGAGGAGGTCTTTGATCAAATCAAGAATGGTAATGCCACTGACTCTAAGAAAAAGGGCGTCATGAACTTGGGCGTGGATGTGCTGCCCCCCCTCACCAAGGATGCAGGCGATCGCAACCGCACCTCGCCGTTCGCCTTCACGGGGAACCGGTTTGAGTTCCGAGCTGTTGGTTCTAATCAATCGGTGTCCGGTCCCCTAATCGTCCTCAACACGATGCTGGCCGACTCCCTCGATTGGATTGGCAATCGCCTAGAGAGTGAGATGTCCGGTGGAGCAGATCTGAATGCTGCCATCTCCACTGTCCTGAGGGAGGTGATGAACGACCACGGCAACGTAATCTTCGGCGGCAACGGCTATTCTGAAGAGTGGCACAAGATGGCTGTGGAAGAGCGTGGTCTAGAAAATCTGCCCACTACAGCAGATGCTCTACCGGTGCTCAAGGCGGAGTATATCGAAGACCTGTTCCAGAAAACCGGAGTACTGACGCCGGTTGAGCTAGAGAGTCGCTTTGAGGTCTATGCCGAGCAGTACATCATGGCAATTGAGGTGGAGGCTAAGCTAGTGATCAGCATGGCTAAAACCACTATCTACCCGGCAGCCGTTGGGTACCTCTCCGAATTGTCTTCCACTATTGCCAGCTTGGGCAATTTAGGCATTGATCTAGAGAAAGAAAGCGCCAAGCAAGTAGCAAATCTGACGAATTCCATGGGGACTGCAGCAGACAAGCTAAGCGCGGCTCTAGAGAAGCATGACTTCGCCTCTACCAATGAGCATATGACGTACTGTGCTGACACACTACGCGGGCTGATGGATGAGGTGCGCGACTATGCCGATGCCCTGGAGGGTATCGTTGCCGATAGCTTCTGGCCCCTGCCTACCTATCAAGAGATGCTGTTTATCAAATAGAGCCAGATTTACCGTTTCCTCTCACCAGGCTTACGCATCCTGAGTAAGCCTAACTAAACAGTCCCCTCAGGTACACCTTAGTCTTGAGGGGATTTTTGTATGGCATCCTGCTCAGCAAGGATCTATTCCGTGTAGCCGAACGAAAGACGGCAGTGAATCGAGCGGACGAGCTGCTAGACGAGTTGCTCTGCCGGTCGAAAATCATTCTTATGAGTGAAGGCGATCGCAGCCCTACATCGTAAACTAAAGATATGGTAAATGGCAACAAAAAAACCCTAAAGATCAGGCAACTCTGGAACAATGCACCCGCTACTCACCGTCATATCTAGCATAGGAGCCTGCGATCGCAACGTCATTACACTGCGTTGTCGCATAGCATTTTAACGAGGAAATACTCCATGAGACATGCACTACTCGCCCTCACCACTGGCATACTGACGGCGGTCTTCATATCAACGGCAGTCCGGGCCGAGAATCCTCAGCAGGTACAGCAGCTGCTGCTGACGGGAGCCTGTGCCAACTGCGACTTGAGCGGGGCTGACCTCACAGGGGCCCATTTAATTGGAGCTGACCTTCGGGACGCCAACTTACAAAACGCGGACCTGACCTACGCCAACTTAGAGGGGGCCGATCTCACAGGCGCTGATCTCCAGGACGCCAACTTGACCTCGGCTCTATTGACCAATGCGGTTTTAGATAACGCCAACTTGGATGGTGTCAACCTCACTGAAGCACAGATTTACCACGCCAATGTAGACGGGACGTCGATGGAGCGTTTAGACATTCAAAATGCTCAGGTGCTGGGGACGCCCATCAGCGTCGGTGGCGGCGAATAGAGTTTGATTGTCTAACGTGTAGATAATTCGCGGACGATCATCAACATAGTTTTTGGGGGGACATGGCGGCGCTATGTCCCCCCGCTTTTTCCAAGCGCGATCGCTGGTGCTGACTGCGGCCTAGGCCTCGTAATCTCCATCATCCTCAGCGACTTTTGGCCTATCGGCAGCATGGGGCTGTTCAGGCACCAGCGATAGCTGTCCCGTGCGCTTTTGAGGGGCTTTTCGGCGGCGCTTGGATACCCCTTCTTCTGCCGTTTCCTCTGCCACGACCTCATACAGCCGGGCATACTTGGTCCCGTCCCCTTTCCGCAGCACGCGCCCCAATCGCTGAATGTATTCCCGCGCCGAGCCTGAGCCCGACAGCAGTATGGCCACGCTGGCAGCAGGCACGTCCACGCCCTCGTTTAGGACGTGAGAAGCCACCAGCACCCGGTACGTTCCGTCTCGAAAGCGCTGCAGCACGTCGTGGCGCTCTTTGACAGGGGTTTGGTGAGTGATGGCGGGAATAAGAAAATCTTGAGAAATACGGTATACCGTAGCGTTGTCGTTGGTGAAAATTAGCGTCTGCTCGGGGTAGTGCTGCATCAGCAAGTCGGTCAGCACCGTCAGTTTGCCTTCAGTCCCCAACGCGATCGCCTTTGCTTCCCGGTGGGCCAGCATGGCCCGTCGCCCCGCCTTGGAACGAGCACTAGCACCCACAAAGCGCTGCCACCCCTGCAGGCTGCCGAGGAAAATATTGTTCTCTTGCAAGAAGCGGTTACGAACGCCAATTAAATAGTCATAGCGATCGCGCTCAGCATCCGACAGCGCTACCTTAATCTGGATAATCTCGTGTTGCGCCAGGGCTTGACCCGCTAGCTCTTCAGCCGTGCGGTGATAGACCACTGGTCCCAGCAGGCTGTCTAAATCGATGTGGCGACCGTCGGAGCGATCGGGGGTTGCAGTGAGGCCCAGCCGGTAGGGGGCGATCGCATATTCGGCGATGACGCGATTGAAGTCGCTGGGCAAATGGTGACACTCGTCACAGATCAGCAGGCCATAGCGGTTGCCGATGTGTTCAGCGTTGATGGCAGCGCTGTCGTAAGTGGCTACCAAAATAGTGGACTTGTCGCGGCTCCCGCCCCCCAGCAGACCCACATCGGCATCCGGGAAAGCCGCTTTGAGGTGTGCATACCACTGATGCATCAGGTCTAGGGTAGGCACAGTGATCAGGGTACTGCGGGGGGTA
>JBARYO010000463.1:0-2729 GCA_049647905.1 Elainellaceae cyanobacterium
AAGCTCGTACAGCAGGCCCAAGGGTCTAAAGCCCCCATCCAGCGGCTTGCTGACCAGGTGACGGGGTGGTTTGTGCCAGCGGTAATTGCGATCGCTATTCTCACCTTCATCATTTGGTTCAACGTCGTGGGCAACGTCACCATTGCCCTGATTACCACCGTCGGCGTGCTGATCATCGCCTGCCCCTGCGCCCTGGGGCTGGCCACGCCCACGTCGATTATGGTGGGCACGGGCAAGGGGGCGGAGAACGGCATTTTGATTAAGGGAGCCGATAGCCTGGAGCTGGCCCACAAAATTGAGACCATTGTGTTGGATAAGACGGGGACGGTGACCCAGGGCCAGCCGACGGTCACCGATTTTTTCACCGTCGACGAGACCGCCAGCGAGCAACGTCTGCTAAAGCTGGCGGCATCCGTTGAGCGCAGCTCTGAACACCCTTTGGCCGAGGCAGTTGTCCAATACGCGCAACGTCAGGGGGTGGCGCTGGCAGAGGCCCAAGCGTTTGAGGCAGTGGCGGGCAGCGGCGTCCAGGGGTTGGTGGCAGGTCAGCGGGTGCAGATTGGCACCTACCGCTGGATGAGCGAGCTAGGCATCCAGACCCAGAGCCTCAAGCAGCCCTGGGACGGCCTAGAGCAAGCGGGTAAAACCGCCGTGTGGCTAGCGGTGGACGGCAAAGCGCAGGCGGTGATGGGCATTGCCGACGCGGTGAAGCCCTCTTCAGCAGCGGCCATTCGCACCCTGCAGCGCATGGGCCTAGAGGTGGTGATGCTGACCGGCGATAACCGGCGCACGGCAGAGGCGATCGCCCGTGAGGTGAACATTCAGCGGGTGATGGCGGAGGTGCGCCCGGACCAAAAGGCCGCCCAAATTGAGGCCCTGCAGCAGGAGGGCAAGCTGGTGGCCATGGTGGGGGACGGTATCAACGATGCTCCGGCCCTGGCCCAGGCCGATGTGGGCATGGCCATTGGCACCGGCACCGACGTGGCGATCGCCGCCAGCGACATCACCCTAATTTCGGGAGACCTGCAGGGCATTGTTACGGCAATTCAGCTCTCCCGCGCCACCATGCAAAACATTCGGCAAAACCTGTTTTTCGCCTTTGTCTACAACGTGGCGGGCATTCCCATCGCGGCGGGCATTCTCTACCCGATTTTTGGCTGGCTGCTCAACCCGATCATTGCCGGGGCGGCGATGGCCTTTAGCTCGGTGTCGGTGGTCACCAACGCCCTGCGCCTGCGCAACTTCCGCCCCCAACCCCGCGCTTAACCCCCAATTTAAGGACGCTACCATGACCTATCCCCTCCCTTTTCTCACCGTTTTAATCGGCGTCGGCTTCCTCATCGGTGCCGTGACAGGCATCATCGGCAATTCGGCTTTTGGCATGGCTGTTTAGCAGGGGGATTCTATGCAGTATCGAGCATTTACATTTGGCGCTTTGGCTAGCTTGGGCCTCCTATTTAGTCTGGCGACAGCTACTCCGGCTCAGATGACCCCAGACAGACCCGCACAAGCTAGCGTTCGTCGCGTTGAGCAACCCCTTTGGACCAAAGCCCTGGTCACGGGGGGCGGGCTAGGGCTAGTTGGGCTTGAGCTGTGGTGGTTTGTGCTCAGTAAACCCAAGACGGGCCGCGCGAAGATTGACGCCAAGAGCGGTGGTGATGTTCAGGAAATAACGGTGACCGTTGACGGCGGGTATGACCCCAGCAGGATTGTGGTGCAGGCAGGGCGACCTGTGCGGCTGAACTTTTACCGAACTGACCGGAGCAGCTGCCTTAGCGAGGTTCGCTTTCCTGACTTTCGCATCGCCAAAACCCTACCCGTTAATCAGACGACTCCGATTGAGTTCACGCCTGAAGCGCCAGGGCGCTATGAGTTTGCCTGCGGCATGGCTATGTTTCGCGGCACTGTTGAGGCGGTGGAGAGTTTGGAGGCAGTGGAGAGTTCGGGAGCAGTGGAGAGTTCGGAGGCAGTTACGCTATAGCAAATGTGCTGACTTGTTAGAACCTTTGCGCGGGAGCATGTCACCTTTGCAAATGACGCAGAAAGGCCCACTCTTCGAGAAGAGCAAAGCTCTACATCCCCCAGCCCCTTCTCCCAATTCTGATACCGCTGGCGATATTCACGTCCTGTAATATTTCGGCTATTTTGCGTCTCGAAGAAGGCCCCCCAACCCACAATTCTGGGGGAGCAAGATTTATGATTCGACTGGCTAAAAGCTATTAACAGAGAATGTTTCAGCTTTTAATCCGGTTCCCCCTTCGCGAAGCGTAGCCGTTGGCGAAGCCTGTCCGAAGGACATAGGCTGCGGATTGGGGGCGGAGGGGGCCTCCAGATCGTGTAACTCGGTTACAAAATATTTCGCCAGCGGTATCAGAATTGGGAGAGGGATGTAGGGTGAGGGCTCAAAAGTGACATGCTCCCCATTTGCGCGCCCAGTGTCCTAAGCAACTGGGTCAACGCAATGTAACCTGCGCATCTACCCCAATCGTATCGAAGCGGTCGTAATCAAATCCCTAGAAAATTCTTATGAAGCATCCTTCACAGTCATGGATTATTGCCTCTATCGCTGCACAGACATGGCAAAAATTCTACAAAACGGCGAACCAGATACCACGAAGAGCCTGGGCTGAATGGATCAAGGTATTGGCCTTGGGACTGGGGCTCGCTGGGCTGATGACCCTAGGGCTGACAAAACTGGGGCAAGTCGTCTTCAACGCGCAGCTGCAGGC
>JBARYO010000464.1:0-4358 GCA_049647905.1 Elainellaceae cyanobacterium
ACACTGAGCCGCTCCCTAAACCAATCCCCACAGCCGTTGCGGAAAGGCCTATCTGATTGACAAAGAAGATGGGCGCATAGAACAGGACAAAACCGTTGCCGAATTGGGAAAGCAGCCGCCCGAAGGCCAAAAGCCAAATCCGGCGATCGAGGTCGGGGAGCCAGCGGAAGAGATGGTCGAAGGGGGTCACAGTCAGGTCTTTGGTAACGGGCCTTTCTACTGTAGAGGGACATGGCGGTGCCGTGCCCCTCTACAGTAAAGAGACCCGTTATTAGAGACCTGACTGTGACCCCCTTCGACCGCCTCTTCCGCTGGCTTCCCGACCTCGATCGCCGGATTTGGCTCTTGGCCTTCGGGCGGCTCCTCTCCCAATTCGGCAACGGCTTTGTGCTGTTCTACGCCCCCATCTTCTTCGTCAACCAGGTGGGGCTTTCCGCCACGGCGGTGGGCATTGGCCTGGGTAGCGGCTCGGTGTCTGGGGTGGTAGGCCGCTTTTTGGGGGGCACCGCCGCAGATTCCCCCAAATGGGGGCGGCGCAAAACCCTGCTGTGGTCGGCGGCAATTTCGGCGATCGCAGATGTGGGGCTAATCCTGGCGGGCAACTTTCCCCTATTTGTGGTGGCCAACCTGCTGATGGGGCTAGGGATTGGCCTCTATTGGCCCGCAACCGAATCCATGGTGGCCGACTTAACCCAGGCCAAAGACCGCAGCGAAGCCTTTGCCCTGGTGCGACTAGCCGACAGCGTGGGGCTGAGCCTGGGGGTGGCCATCGGCGGCGCTCTGGTGGCGTTCACCGACTCCTACCGCGCCCTATTCGCCATTGACGGGGTCACCTACCTGCTGTTTTTCGCCATCATCTATTGGACCATTACCGAAACCCGGCAGGCCACCGGAACCAAGCCCTCCTTAAAAGCGGGATGGCAGCAGGCATTCTCCGACACCACCCTTTGGATCTACGTCGGCGTTAACATCCTGTTCACCACCTACCTGGCCCAAGTCCAGACGACGCTGCCCCTGTATCTGAAAAACGTGGCCAGTGCCGGAACCATCACGACAGGGCAGATCAGTGCTCTGTTTACCTGGCATGTGGTGCTCACCGCAGTCTGCCAGCTCCCCGTGGCGCGATCGCTGCGGCGGTGGCACCATGCCCGCACCCTGGCCCTGTCTGCCGTGGTGTGGGGCATCGGCTTTAGCGTGGTGTGGCTGGCGGGTAGGGCACAGGGCCAGATGGGGGCGATCGCCTGGGGGGCGGTGGCGCTGGCGGTGCTGGCGGTGGCGACGGTAATCTATCTGCCAGCGGCGTCGGCCTATGTGGTGGATTTGGCCCCAGAGGCCCAGCGCGGCATCTACCTTTCCATTAACTCCCAATGCTGGGCGGTGGGCTACTTCATTGGACCACCGCTGGGGGGCTGGTTTATGGATCGGGGCAGTCAACCCACCGCAGTTGTTGAGGGCATGGTGGGGCTGGACGCCCATGGGTTTTGGCTGGCCCTGGCCCTGACCACGCTGATTGCCGTGGGGGTTCTCCTGTGGATTGAGCGCCGCTCAACCCGTAAGATGGCTTAACGATCGCTCGGTCTACGGCTTCACCTACCCCGGCTTTCGAGGGCGGCGGCGATACCGCCGATCGAGTTGTGCCATGGCCAGCGTGGCTGTGTTGCCGTGAATAAACAATGACAGCACAACGGTCAGGGTCACAAGACCCCACAGCACATCGATTTGAGCGAAGGTGCCGTTGTTCTGGGCATAGGCCAAATAATAGAACGAGCCAAACCCCCGGATGCCCAGAAAGGCGATCGCCCCCTGCTCTAGCTTGGAGAGGCGCAGTCCCACCAGCGACAGCAACCCCGATAGCGGCCTCGCCAGCAGCATAAATAGGGCCGCAAACGCCAGGTTACGCCAGGTGAGCAGCGTGATATTGGCGGTGGCCACCAGCCCCCCTAGGGCAATCAGCAGCAGTCCGGCGAAAATGCGCTCAAGCTGGGTCGCAAACTGGTAGGGCTTGGAGTAGTAGTCGTGAAATTTCTCAATATTTTGCCGACTGGACGCCGCTGCCGCAAACACCGCCAAAAACCCATAGCCATGTAGCGCTTCCGCTATCCCAAAGGACAAAAAGATCGCCGACACCACAAACAGCCCCTCGCGGGTATCTTCCCGCACCGTTTCATCAGACACGCGAAAGGCATAATGCGCCAGCAGCCACCCCACCCCCACGCCAATTACCACCCCCATGGCGACACGGTAGATGAAATCATAGGCCAGCCAACCCGTCAGCCAGCCCCCCAACTTCCCCTCATGTTCTGCTACCCCCAGCGCGAGATAGACAAACGGAAAGGCGAGACCATCATTGAGTCCGGCTTCTGCCGTCAGGCCAAAGCGCACTGGGTCTTCTCCCCCCGCGTTGGGTGGCCCCACCTGAACGCTATGGGCCATCACCGGATCGGTGGGGGCAAGGCAGGCTCCTAAAAGCAGCGCATCCGCTAGGGGCAGGCCAAAAAGCCAGTGGCCCAGCAGAGCCGCAGCGGCGATACAAAGCGGCATGGAAATGCACAGCAGCCGCAGCGGTGACTGCCAGCTGCGGATCTGGAACCTCCGGTCAATGGCAAGCCCCGCCCCGGCCAAAGACAGAATCACAATCAGCTCTGTGACATATTCTGTCGCGACAGCGTGACCTCGATCTGAAATAGGATCGATGAGGGGGAGCCCTCTAGACTGGCTAAACAGCAGGGTGGCCAGCAGAAAGTACAGCAAGGGAACGTTAATGAAGCGAGCGCCTTTTAAGCTTGGGAGCCAAGTGAGCCCCAGCAGCGCTAGCCCAAAGGCAATATACAGAACAATTTTTGGGTCCATAGCGCCGCCGAGTAGGTGCAATATGAGGCCGCGCTATCTGCCATCACTGTTGACGGTTAAACAGCGCTCGGCCACGATGTTGCTCTACATCATGGGGCCAACCCGGCGGTAGGGCACGTCTCCTAGGGGAGAGTTGCGGCTAGTGAAAGGGCTGAACTATAGAGCAGAAAAGTGGCTGAGCCAACCCACCCATCACAAAACGCGGTCCAAAAACGCGATCGCCTCTCTCCAGGCATCATCCGTCGCCGCTGGGTCATAGCGATAGCCGTCGTCCCGCATAAAGGTGTGGTTGGCCTCATACAGCAGCGTTTTGTGCGCCGTCCCGGCATTGTCCAACGCCTGCAGAATCGTTTGGCGTCCGTCCGGCGGCACATGGGGGTCCATGGTGCCAAAAATGGTCAGAATCTCGCCCTCAATCTCCCCCACCCGCTCTAGGGTGTCCGCCACGCCGCGCCCCAGCTTACCGCTGTGGATGCCCGTGGGGTAGATGCACACCGCCGCCTTGACCTGGGGCTGCAGCGCTGCCCGAAAGGCCAAATGGCCACCAATGCAAAAGCCAAACGCGCCCATCTTGTCAGGCGTCACCCCAGCCTCGGCCCCTAACCAGGCCAGCACCGCGTCCGCATCCGCATCGTAGTCGGCGATCGCCGACCGTCTGGCATCGTCGTTGCCTTGCAGTTTGCCGATGTCGGTGGGCTCAATCACGGCACCAATGGGCTCCAGGCGGTGGAAGATTTCGGGAGCCGCGACCACATAGCCGTATCCCGCAAGGCGATCGGCCAGGCGGGTGATGGGGCCGCCCAGCTGATAGATGTCGGAGTAGAACAAAATGCCGGGGTACTGGCCAGCGGGTTCGGGAGCGGCCATGTAGACCCGCATCAGGCTGTCATCGACGGTCAATCCGATGTTGCTTGTTGTAATCTGCATAGTGGCACCCTTAAAAACAATATCTGCTAACGCAATTACCTACCATGACGCTTCACCTCTACGGCATTCCCAACTGCGGCACCTGCAAAAAGGCAATTTCTTGGCTTGAGGCCAACGATATCCCCTACGAGTTTATCAACACTAAAGAGCAGCCTCCGGAGCGGAATCAGATTCAAGCCTGGGTGGAGGCTATTGGCACAAAGCCTATGCGCAACACCTCGGGACAGTCGTATCGGGCGCTGGGAGAGGAGCGTAATACCTGGAGTGATGAAGAGTGGGTGGAGGCATTTAGCCAGGATGTGATGCTGCTGAAGCGACCGCTTTGGGTGAAGGATGACACAGCAGTAATGACGGGATTTCGCGGCAGTGACGAAAAGATTCGCCAGACGCTGGGGCTAACCTGAAGGAGCATAGCGGCACAATTTGCAGACCTTATAAGCACAGACGCAAAGCGCTATACACCAAAGCCGCCCAAGACCAACAAGGGCACACCCTCGCTAAGGCGATAAGGGCACACCCTCGCTAAGGCGATAAGGGCACACCCTCGCTAAGGCGATAAGGGCACACCCTCGCTAAGGCGA
>JBARYO010000465.1:0-3518 GCA_049647905.1 Elainellaceae cyanobacterium
GTCGTGAGGGTCTCGCGACTAGCTGCGTTACCGTCAAGCTGCTGGTTCATGGTGATGTCAGCCAGCGGGTCACCATTTCGGCTCAGCTTGAGGCTGCCAACGCCGTCATTCTCATCGAAATACGCCAGATTAATGTCATAGGTGCCTGACTGTCCAGAAAATGCCAGGGTTGCAGAACCGGTGGCTGTATCTCCGCCGCGGAGGCTGATGAGTTTGTCATCGGAGGCTGCGGCGTTTGTCTCTACCCGATAAGCGCCTGATAGCTGCATCTTTTCCGCTTCAACTTGAATAGGAGCAGCACCGTTTGCCCCCTGACCTACCTCCGGAGCTGGCGCTGAGGTCCCATCAGGAGTAGCGCTTACATCTGGAGACTTTGATTCAATCGGAGCTTTTGCTTCTACCGGGAGGAACTCAAGGTAATCGATACGCGCGTGTTCTGACGCTTCTTCAAATCCTTTGAGACTTAACGTATCTCCAGGCTGGAGAGAGAGCTGGCTAGCAACAGTTTTTTCAGTCTTTGTCTTGGCCGTTGCCGTTGCACTCCCCAACTGTTGATCTAAGGTGACTGTGTCTAGCACTGTGTCACCATGGCGGGCTTGAATCTTGGCAGTGCCGTCAGTTTCGTCAAAATAGGTCAGATTGACATCGTACGTTCCGGCTTCACCCGAAAACTCTACCGTTGCCGTACCGGTTTCGTTACTCGCACCACCGATGAAGCTAATCAGCTTGCCATCTGATGCCGCAGACTTGGACTCAATCCGGTAATTGGACAAGTCCATAGACTCAGCTTCTATACGGATCGCATCAGATGCTGAAGGGGCTGGGGTGGAAATCGGGTCGGCTTCGGGGGCTGCTTCACTGGTAGGAATCGGGCCAGCTTCCGGGGGAGCTTCATTCGATGGGCTACCCGAGTCAGGAGGCGCTGGGCTATCCGCACTGTCCGGCATCTCGGGCTCAGGTGACGTATCAGAACTCAACGTCGGTTGGAATGAAAACTTTAGCTTTGGCGTACTCGGTGAGCCGCCACTAACAGTATTCTTGCTCTGGTCAACACCAGCGCTGGTTTTTGCAACGACGATATCGCCTTCACTTCCAGAGGCATATAGTTTGTTATCAAATATTTTGAAGTTATTGTCGCTCTCAGCGCGCTCAACAAAGATGCCGCGGTGCTGGTAGTTCCAAATCACATTGCCGTGAATTGTTGCTGATGATTCTGCTTTAATCGCATTGCCATCGGCATACGGTGACGTCCTCGTCACATTCCAGATCTTATTGTTCCTGATAATGACATTGTCGGCATTGGTAAAGTCCGTTTTGTCCGTAGAATTGATGCCAACAACAACAGCGCCCGATCGCTCCGTTTTAATATCATGAATTAAGTTGTCTTCGACAATAACATTGCTTACAGAGGGCTTGATGTCGATAGCCTCAGCCCGCGTATCTGAAATTTCGTTACCTTTGACAAGGATATTATGCGCTCCTTCTCCGGGATAGCTAGGCTTACCAGCCCCCAAATAGATTCCTTCACTCCATCTAGAATAATTTCCCCCGCGCTTGCCCGTGCCAGATATCTTGTTGTCGATAATCTCGATGTCTCGCGAATCCCCTCTAAAGTGCACAGCTTCCTGGCCGATATCACGAACGAGATTATTTTCGACTGTAATACCGTTGCTACGGGTACCGAAAATGCCAAAAAGGCTCTTTTTGACATCAAATCCTTTGATCTTGATATGCGACGAGTTTTCTATATTGATTCCTTTCCCGCTACTATAAGATCCTGTGCTGATTGACACGCTTCCTTCGTCACCAGGATAAGCGGCAAGCGTTATTGGCTTTGATGCGGTCCCCTTTTTACCCGTGATATCAACACTGTCGTAGCTTCCCTCACGGACATATATTGTATCCCCAGCGCTGGCTCGATCGATAGCCTGCTGAATCGTTTTGAAGGGGCTTGATTGGCTACCTTTGTTTGAATTGTTGCCAGATCTAGAAACGTAATAAGTACTCATGGCTTAGGTTCCTTCTCGTTAAATTGCGTTATCCATTGTGAACAGACATAGAAATTTGTCTGCTCAGTAAGCGTTGAGAGCTAAGTTATAGTTGATGCCAAGATGATCTGAGACGGAGTCTAGCCAGATGAGGATAGATATCTACATCTAAAGTGTTGGCGAGACTTGTCTATTCGCAAGCGTCTTTTCTGCCAATAAACCTGATATTTATTCGGCCAATTTATGTGCTGTGAACAAACTAAATGCTTGGAGCATCTATAAATTCGCGGCACCCATAGGAAATCCGATGCCTAATCCCCATTTGGAATTGACACTGCTACTACGATTACCGCAGTTGAGTAGGATGCTAGAAATAAACGATGCTATCTGGGGGCGCACCGCTGCAGGCTTAGTTCTGGTCAGATGCTGACGATAGTCTTGAACTTAAGAGCTACAACAGCTAACAGTCGAGCTAGTTGCTGATCTCCCCTGATGCATCAGCGCCCTAATGCATCAGGACACATGCTATTGATTTGGCTAGAGCAGCCCTTTATCAATGCTGAGCTGGGTAGATGTCGCCTAATTCAGAATTTGATACGACGCTTGATGTTGTCCTTCATAAATTCTCAATCTAGCCAAACAAGCTCAATATCAGGCAACTACGCTTCTACTGACCGCACCAGAAGGGAAAAGTTCCACAGCTAAGGCCTAGCGTCTACCGGTTGTTTGGCTAGCTCAAATGCATCATGCACGGCCTGTAATGCTGCGTCACCGTCAGATTCAGCCACAACGCAGGTAATCTTAATTTCTGATGTGGCAATCATTTGGATGTTGATTTGTCGCTCTGCCAAGGCTGCAAACATGCAAACCGCTACCCCCGGTCGACCTACCATGCCGGCTCCCACCACGCTGACCTTAGCGATCGCCGTATCGATGGTGATGTCCTGGAAGCCCAGCTCAGCGGCAATGCCCTGCAGCGCAGCCTGGGCGACCGGAGCGTCGGCTTGGGCTACCGTAAAGGCAATATCGCGAGTTGCGACGCCGTTGATGAGCCGACACCGCTGGGACTGAATAATTGTGTCAACGCTGATGTAATGGTCGGCCAGGGTGGTGAACACCAGGGACGCCATGCCCGGGCGATCGGGCACCTGCCGGATGGCGACCCGAGCCTGCTTGGCATCGAGGGCCACGCCGCGAACGGGGGGCAGCGCTTTGTGGCGGTTGGGCTGAACCGCTTGGGGCGCGCTGCGATCGCCGGGTAGGTAGGATTGACGAATGTTGAATCGGCGGCATAGAGCCTCTATGGCGCGATCGCAGTCGCTGGCGCTGATGGCACAGCTGACCTTGACTTCGGAGGTGGAAATCAAGCCAATGTTCACCCCAGCATCGGCCAAAGCCGCAAACATTTGGGCTGCTACCCCAGGTCGGCCAATCATGCCTGCCCCCACGATGCTGATTTTGGCCGTGTGCCGATCGGTAACCACTTCCGCCTGGTCGAGGCAAGTGGGGGACTGACGCAGGGTGGGGGTG
>JBARYO010000466.1:0-4243 GCA_049647905.1 Elainellaceae cyanobacterium
AATACCAATTTGCTGCCGCAGAGAATACAGCTCGACCTTACTAATATCGTAGCCATCCACCATAATTCGTCCGCTTTCTAGCTCGTAGAGCCTCGGCAGCAGCTTAATCATGGTGCTCTTCCCAGAGCCACTCTGGCCCACAAGACCAATGAAGGAGCCGGGCTCAAACTCGACGTTGATGTTATTGAGCACCATGGGGCCGCTGTCCTTGAAGCGGAACGAGACATCCTCATATTTGACGACACCAGTGATGGGGGGCAGCGGAATGTTTTGCCGCTCGGTTTCGTCTGCTTCGGGGCGGGCATCGACAATATCGCTCAAGCGCTCAATGGACAGCGCCGTTTCTTGGAAGTTTTGCCACAGCTGGGCCAGGCGCAAGAGCGGGGTTGTGACATAGCCGGAGATGATGCGAAACGCAATCAGCTGACCTAGGGTCAAGTCGCCGCTGAGGACCAAAGCTGCCCCAACCCACAGCACCAGCAGCCCTGACAGCTTTGTGAAAAAGCCGCTGGTCGAACTTGCGGCAGTAGAAAACAACACCGTCTTAAACCCCGCGCTCACGTAGCGCGCATAGCGCTGCTGCCACTGCCACCTCGCCCTCAGCTCCATATTCTGAGCCTTGACGGTTTGAATACCGCTCATCACTTCAACGAGGTAGGACTGGGTCTCGGCGTTGCGTTCCGCTTTGAGGCGGAGCTGGCGGCGAATTAAGGGGGAGGCGATGACCGCTAATCCTACAAACAGCGGTACCGTCGCCAGTGACACCAAGGTGAGCAGCCAGCTGTAGACAAACATGACCGCGATGTAGAGCACCGAGAAAATGGCGTCTAGGACCACTGTCAATGCTGTACCGGTGAGGAACTGACGGATATTCTCCAGCTCATTGATTCGAGTAGAAAGTTCTCCCACAGGGCGGCGCTCAAAGTAGCGCAAGGGCAGTCGCAGTAAGTGGTCAATAATCTCTGACCCCAGCGCCATGTCGATGCGGTTGGTCGTATCTACGAACAGGTAGGTACGCAAACTCGTCAAGATGGCCTCAAAAACGGCAATCACCAGCAAAAAGATGCCGAGGACCTGTAGAGTGTCTGAACTGTTTTGGACAATGACGCGGTCAATAATCACCTGAATCATCAGGGGATTGGCCAAGGCAAACAGCTGGACGAAGAAGGAGGCAACAAACACCTCGATGAGGACGCGCTTGTACTTCACCAACGACGGCACAAACCAGCTGAGGCCGAACTTCTTCTGGGGAGATTGCTTTGTTAGACGGAACATGAGGGCCTGTCCCGTACGCCCCCCATCCTCGGTTTCCTCACCCCATGTCTTGGCAATATCATCGATACGGCGACGCAAAACGCCGCTTTCTGGTAGCGCGACAATCGCCTCTTGGGGGTTGATGTCGTACATCAGGGCAAGATTGTTCTGCCACTTAGTCAGCACAGGCGCTTCAAGACGGCCTAGCGCACTGACGGGAATCGTCACAAGCTGGGCGTGAAGCCCCATCATTTCAGAGATAGCGCCGCATAGCTCTAAGGACAAGCCCCCCATGCGCTCTACCTGCTCTGCCAACACGCGCCGCACCACGTCCCGCCGAAACGGCAGGTTGAAGTGCCGTGCCAGCATTTGGAAGCAGGCCATGGCGCTATCAATGTCGCCCCGGCCCGAGACGAAGGGATAATCTCCGGGGCCTTTCTTGCGGTTGCTTTCCTCTTTAAAGATTGGGGCTTCGAGAGCGGCGGGTCGTTCGGGAGCGTAAGGGACATCTGCGTCGTCAGGGAACGCATCGTCAGCGGAAGAAATTGCTAGCTCTGAGCTGTCGGCGGGGATAGATGGTAATGCTCTGGTGCGTAGAGCCTCCCTAGGAAATCCAACCAGTCGGGCCGGATAAGATCCCGTCACTGTAACCGATGACGTGCTGTTGGGATCGACGTCTATGCGGGTGCCGACGGGGTGATCCGCCACGGCACTGCCACCGCTGACAAACCAAATGCGATTGTGATCCAAGCGGTCGAGGGAACTGCTGCCAGAGGAAATGTCCGCGACGATTGCCTCTGCTTCACCTAGCATCGCCATTTGCTTTAGATCCGCTTCGCCGATAGCGCGGCGGTGAAGTTCACCCCCAATTAGGTCAAAGGACTCAAGGAGGGAGACTCGTTGGTGGAAGGTCTGGGCTAAAATTGGCTCACTTTTTAGTATGGTCAAAAAGTCAAGGGCTGGCATCGTGAGGCAAATTGTCTCGGTGGATGCGATCGCCGTCTCACAGGGGACTCCACGCACCAGTCCAACCCAACCCATCACCGCACCGGGCTGCAGAAGCTGCAGCGTTTGTGGCTTTTCGGTGCGTGGGTCATACGCCAATAGCCGCGCTTGCCCTTCATACAAAATGGCGATAGTGGCGGGCATCTTATCCCGCACGAGAATGGCCTGACCCATACGATAGCGCAGAAGTTTGAGCCGAGAGGCCAGCTGCTTTACACTCGCCTCAGGCAGCTGGTTGAACGGTGGGATGCTTTCAAGAAAATCTTGAATTGTGCTTCTGGTATAGGTCATAGCAGTATCAGATAGAGCAGCAGCGAAGACAGAAAATGGGGCGGGAAACGGTGGATTTACACCATCGTAGACCGGTTAAGGAATGGACAAAACCCGCAGCGGAAAGTTCCATTAGCTTTGAGATGGCAGCGGTGCCGCAGGCGTTTCAATCGCATCACGGGCCTGTTGCTTGGTTTGCTCTTGGAGCCAAAGCTGAAAGCACTCGTTCAGCAGGCGCTGGCGCATACCGTCATCGAGCTGGGCGGGGACGAAACGCTCTAGCCTAACGATGACAATCCACTCGCCAACTCGCGTTGGTGGGCACAGCTGCCCCGGCTGACTCACCGACAGCATCTGGGCTAAGTTGGGATGGGGCACGCTCAGCTCCACAGGGCCAATCAGCCCGTCAGTCTGGGCCTCAGGCCCCTGAGAGTATTCCCGTGCCAGCTCGGAAAACGGTTGTTCGCCCTCCAGAACTCGGAAGTAGATCTCTTGAGCAATACCAACGTCCTTGGTGCGGATCAGGGAATAAATCACCTTATCAAGCTTTCCCTTGCGCTCAAGGAAGTAAGACTCTAGCTTTGGTCCCCAGGTTTGCTGCTTAAACGTCTCGATTTTTTGCTCTCTTGTGGCTAGGGCATCCAGTTGGTCAGCCGTCATTCCATAGGCCGCGAGCCAAGATTGCCTAGAGGCGTCATCTGAAATTTTATTCTGGGCATAAAATTTTTGCTTGGCCTGCTGTTCGTCCTCAGGGGAGCAGTCGATAGCTGCGATCGCATCATCAATTACGAGCTCTTGAATAAACTTTGGTAGCATCTGGTACCCTGCCATTAGCGGCAGAATATCCTCAGCGCTGATGGATCGGCTTCCAATTTTGAATACCTCGGTCATTGACTGCGTCTCTCGGTACGTTACGACACCTTATTTCCCTCAACCCTAACGTCGAATAAGGCTCCTAGGCCCAACTTATCCGGAATATTTCCAGATTCTACAAGTAAAAATGAACGTTGGCGAGAATAGGGTTCATGTGCCTTCACCTTATTACAGAATGATTCCCCGTCTATCCGCAGCAATTGCTGGTTTCTGGCGCAACTCGCCCAGGGGACAGCATGCGATCGCCCCGCCCGTAACCCCCATACCAGACTATTCACCCCGCTATGACATCGTCAAAGGCTGCCCCACAATGACGGCACAGCACTACGGCACAGCATCAACGGGCCAGAACTAAGCTGCTGTTCAGGGAAAACTCATCATATCGGCGGCTTGGTTGTGTAAGCTAGCGGCATGGAACTCTAGCCACCCACGAACGG
Organism: Elainellaceae cyanobacterium; assembly: GCA_049647905.1. Classification (GTDB taxonomy): domain Bacteria; phylum Cyanobacteriota; class Cyanobacteriia; order CAKZMO01; family CAKZMO01; genus JBCCAG01. Next base: position 3,840 of record JBARYO010000466.1, read on the forward strand.
GGGTGCTGGTTCCGAAAAGTTTTGATGATGGCAATTTATGCTCAAGCGATCGCGGGACAGCAGTCAATGGATCGACCTGTCATCTCTGCAGGCGCGGCTCGCCCTAGGCGTGGCGCTACTGGCAACGGCCAGCATCGGCATCATGGCCGCCTGGATGGGCTGGAAAACCGAGCAAATTTTAGTCGGTCGCCACGTTCGTCAGGTCACAGGTATCGTGGAGCAGATTCCTCAGGACATTGAGCGCTATCGTGCGACTCTGCCGTTAGGGGATGCTGTCCAGAAGGTCATCGATCTGCGCTCGTTCTCTGACATGTTCGTCGTCGTTGCTTCCGGTGGAAAGGTCACAACCCAATCAAGCATGGCTAGGCAAGATTACCAAATTGTTGGTCGCCTCATGGCTCAGA
>JBARYO010000467.1:0-4683 GCA_049647905.1 Elainellaceae cyanobacterium
TATGGTGCCTTTGCATATCAGGGGCTTGATATTTATACCGCGTTCATTGATTCCCGCAAAGCATCGCCTACATTGGATGTATAGAAGGTTACGGACAGAACTAATTATATATGACTGTTTTGTCTCGGCAAACTGCTTAATCGACAGCAGATGCCATCCTGGGGTGCTCTACATCTTTCCATTTGAAGAATAGTCAATTCCCCGGAATAGTCAATGAACATCTTTGTAACATTTCTTTCATCCCGTCGCAACGCTATCCAATGGACCTCATGGCTGAGTCTCGCTGCGGCTGTCGTCCTTGTTGCTGACTACCAGCCTCCTGTTCAGCAGGGACCACCGACGGACTACCCGCCGACAACGGCAATGGTTGAGACCGTTGATCTAGTGCTGAGCTAACGGCCTAAATTTTCAGCTGGGGAAAATTTGTGGTGTGAAGCAGAGCACGTTAAACTAATTGCAGAAATCAGAGACGCATAAGACAGGCTGACGACACATTGTGCGCTATCGATTACAACGGCAGAGACGAGACTTTAATCCAAAAACGCTGCAACCGAACCAGTGCTTTCTACCACCATCTACCACCATCACGGTAGATTGTGAATCAAGACAGGCTCTATCGCATCGGCCAGCTCAAACCCAAAGACCTGTGCATAAAAATAGAGTTCGGCATCAAGCGCGCGTTTAATGTTTTCTGCTTTGCGAAAGCCATGCTGTTCCCCCTCAAACAGGACATAGGCTACCGGTAAGCCCTTCTCCTTCAAGATATCTACCATCATTTCTGCTTGGTTAGGCGGCACAATTTTGTCCTCGTCCCCCTGCAGAAAAATAACCGGACAAGAGAGGCGTTCTGCCGCATGAATGGGCGATCGCGCTATGTAGCGAGCCCTTTCTGCGGGGTAGGGACCAATCAGACTATCGAGGTAGCGAGACTCGAATTTGTGGGTATCTTGTGCCAGAGCTTCAGCATCACTGACGCCATACAGACTGGCACCGGCCTTGAAGGTATCGCGGAATGTCAGGGCAGCTAAGGTGGTATAGCCGCCAGCGCTGCCCCCATCAATCATCAAGCGATCGCCGTCAACCGTCTCATCATTCACCAAGTACTGCGCCCCGTTGACGCAATCGTCCACATCCACGATGCCCCAATTCTCCTTGAGCCGTTCTCGATAGTCACGACCATACCCGGTACTGCCGCCGTAGTTCACATCTAAAATGGCGATGCCACGACTCGTCCAATACTGGATGCGCAGGTCCAGCGCGGTCGAAGTGGCAGCGGTGGGGCCACCGTGAATTTTCACTAGCAGGGGGGGCTTTTCACCGGCTGGGGCCACAAAATCCTGATTGCGCGGCGGATAGTAAAATCCGTACGCGCTTTTTTCGTGGGTGGTCGGGAATTCCACAGTCTCAGGGGCTGAGAGGTAGCCGGGGTCGAGCTCAATCTGACTTGAGCGCTGCAGCGTCTCGGTTTGCGCTGTGTCTGTCTCCAAATCAAGACGCACGATCTCGCTCACCGTGGTAGTCGAGGCGGCAATGAAAGCGGCGGTTGTGGCATTGATCTGCAGACTGCCCACCCCGCTGTAGGGCAGCTCAATTGGTCTGAGTTCTTGGGTGCTAGGGGTTAGCGCTGCAACGTATGACTCACCGTCTTCTATATAGGTGCATATGATGCGGTCTGCGGCACAAAACCCGTAGGTAGACATACGAAACACCCAGTGAGGCAGACCAAATTCTGCCGTGCGGGGGCATATTGCCTCGATTGAGCCCGAGGGACTCCAGCGGTACAGGTTCCACCAATTGGTGCGATCGCTGACGAAATAGAGCGTCCCATCCGGCGACCACTCCGGTTGAACAACCGCTTCGGTCTGACTGCCAGCTATCTGCTGCGCCTCCCCGAGCGCTCCGGCCTCCGTCACAGGAGCACACCACAGCGCCGTACCATCCCACGGCATATCAGGGTGGTTCCAGCCGATCCAGCTCAGCTGCGTGCCATCAGGGCTGAGTCGGGGAGACGAGTAGAAATTTTGCCCTTGGACCAGCACCCGCTCTTCTCCAGTGCCCAAGGCGACGCTAACAATAGTGTTAACGGCCTCGCCCTCGCTGCTGTGATCTTCTCGAATACAGATGAGCTGTTGTCTGTGGTGGTCTAATACCGCATCGGCATACCGATAACCATTGTCCGCTGCCGTCAACGGGATTGGCTCACTCCCCAACGTTTGGGAATAAAGCCGCTGGTCGGCAAAATTGGAAAAGTACACCGTGCCCCGCTCAACGATGTAAGCGCCACCACCATATTCATGCACCCGCGTGCGCACGTTAAAGCCTGGCGGCGTGACGTCTATGTTTGCCCCATCGGGCGATCGCTGGACTACCACATAGCGCCCCCCTTCAGCCGGACGTCCCTCTAGCCAATACAGGTCATCACCATCTAGACGCACCTCCCCCAGCCGAATTGTGCTGGCCACAATCAGATCAGATGTGATGGGGGATTTCCAGGAGCCGTAGGGTGCCGTTTGTGTCGCCATAGGGTAAGGAAAAAAAGAGCAGCAGGGTGTAACTTGAATCGTGCCTCTTACATCTTAGGGTTTTTCCGGATGAGCCCCCCCATAGCGGAAGAAGGTAGTGGTAGATGCACCCTGATTCAGGTCTCGAAAGGATTTCCTTCCGGGGCCTTTTTTGTGTCTGGCTACTCACGGCTGAACGCGCCGCAGGTCGCTGAAATATCTTCTATGATATAGACCGGATTAAGCACCCTCTGAGCGAAGCCCCCCGGTGACCATGCCTACTACTACTACTACCACAACACCCCAAGAGACCAAGCCCCTCTTGGGAGCATCCCTAGATGAATTAACCCAATGGGTCCAGCAGCAGGGGCAGCCCGCCTACCGAGGTAAGCAGCTGCACCAATGGATCTATGGCAAGAGCATACATTCGCTGCAGGATATCACGGTGTTTCCTCAGCAGTGGCGCGATGCCTTGGGTGAGGTATCCGTAGGGCGATCGCAGCTGCACCACCGTGTGGAGGCTCCGGATGGCACCGTCAAGTATTTGCTTCGCTTGGCAGATAACCAAATCATCGAAGCTGTGGGCATACCTAGCGGTAAGCGGTTGACGGTATGTGTGTCCTCCCAAGTGGGCTGTCCCATGGCCTGCGATTTCTGCGCCACTGGGAAGGGCGGCTTTACCCGAAACCTAGAGTGTCACGAAATCCTGGACCAGGTGCTGACAGTACAGGAGGATTTTGGGCAGCGGGTCAGCAATATTGTCTTTATGGGCATGGGGGAACCGCTGCTGAACGTCGAAAGCGTCTTGGCGGCAGTGCGATCGCTCAATCAGGATGTGGGGATTGGCCAGCGAAACATAACCATTTCTACAGTTGGCATTCCAGGCCAGATTACTAAGCTAGCTCAGCACCAGCTGCAGGTTACCCTCGCTGTCAGTCTGCACGCGTCTAATCAAGCAATTCGAGAGCAGCTCATTCCCAGCGCTAAGGGGTACGATATTACGCAGATTTTGACGGAGTGCCGTGAGTACGTGGCGCAGACCGGACGGCGGGTGAGCTTTGAATATATCGTTCTAGCCGGTCTAAATGACGCGCCTCAACATGCCGCAGAGCTAGCCCATCATCTTCGCGGGCTCCAAAGTCACGTCAACTTGATTCCCTATAACCCCATCGTTGAGGTTGATTACCGCCGTCCCACCTCAGCGCAAATTCAGGCATTCGAAGATGGACTCAAGCAGCGCCACATCGCCGTGAGCGTTCGTCGCTCTAGAGGGCTGATGGAAGACGCCGCTTGCGGCCAGCTGCGGGCCTCGCGCCTGAATTAAGCCTGATTTTTAGAACATGGTCAAGCCTGGAGCATAGGCCTCAATGACCTTCCCAGTTTTAGAACAGGTCACCATAAAATAATCGCAGCCGTGACATTGGGTTCTCGTCAGAGCATCTTCAATAAGATGATGGCGCTCCGCGAGCTGTCCGCAATTTGGGCATCGAACAGCCTGTACAGTTGTTTGAATTGTGCGCATGATTATAAATTGATTAAAACGGTTTTACGTGACGGTATCTACGTTCTGATATCGCAGTTCAGCCACAATCTGCTGAATCGAGCACAAAGCGTGATACTTTTTCTTAAAATGCGATTTCGAGAGTTTTAAGAGTGTACTCTAGCCGACAAAAAAGTGAAAACGTAACATTTTCAAATTCTGAATACTATGCTTTCATTATTGCAACATAGACATCCATCTGACAACTCATCTAAGAGATGATTTACAATTGGATGCCCTACAGGTCGGGCGATCCCCACGATATCGTCCATCTATCCTTATTGTGTACGCAGGAGTATGGCATGCAGAAAGCTTTCCTATAGGGGACCATAGTCAATGTATTAGTTGGTTGACGGGGAGCACGAGGGAGTTAAGGTGTTAGATTGCATTGTGACCAACAATTTTCGCGGTTAAGCCTAACTCAATAGATTATAAACACTGGATACTACACCACCCAGTATCCAGATAGTGATCGTTTGTTTTTCGAAGGTGTGACCCTGTAAAAAGTTTGGTCTCCACAGCGGTCCCTCATCTCTGCGCTTGTACCCACTGAGATAATCAGCATTGTGGTTCGCATTGGCGACAACGGCAACAGAATTTGACATACATTGCCGCTATCGTTATCGGCATAGACACTTAAGT
>JBARYO010000468.1:0-2314 GCA_049647905.1 Elainellaceae cyanobacterium
AGGAGATAGAATGCGTTCGTCGATGTTGTTGATGGACGCGTCCCCGCTGCGAAACTGCTGCAGCTCGTATTCGCCATCTGTTAAGGTGCAAACCGTGAACGTCGGCTGCTTGGGTGAGCCAATGTAGCGCCGCCCACCAATGCCCAGGTAGTCGGCAATCCAGTATTCTTTGATGCCGATGCTTTCGTAGTCAGACATCTTGAGCGCGTAGTCATCCCGCCAGTTGGTGGAGACGACTTCGACAACTAGCTTGACTGATTCCCCATTTTCGATGATAGATGAGCTATCCCAGCGGGGCTCGGCTGTGAGGCGCGATCGCTCTAGGACCACGACGTCGGGTTCGTATCCGGTATCTGCGGCGGTTTTGATGATGCATTCTCTAGGGATGAAGTAGGGTGCCTGCATCTGGTCGATGGTGTTGTTCAGGGTTTTGATGATGAACCCTGCAATCTCTGAGTGCTTGCCTTTGGGCTTTGGCAGTTCTACAACCACCCCTCGACGCAGTTCGTAGCGTTTGTCTGAAAGGGCTGGGTACCAGTCAATGAAGTCATTGAATGAGACGGGGATGTTGTCTGATGCGGCAATCATGGGTCTTTTGAGATGACCAGCGGCGTTAGAGAATGAAGCTCGGGGGTTTGAAAAACGAGCCTGAGCATCGTCTATTTAGGCCCATTGTATCAAGCTCGACTATTAAGCTTGACTATTGCCGGGTTTGATGGCAATTTTTGAGGGATGCTTTGCGCTTGTGAGCGAGCACCTGGAGATCAGTGACGAGCTTGTACCACGGTAGCGACCCTCAAAATATCCCCACCTACACGATTGGTGATGCAGCGCGGTATCTTCGAATGCCTGCAGACACTATTCGATCGTGGACGGCAGGGCGATCGTATCCGACATCGCAAGGGGAGCGGTTCTTTGAGCCGTTGATTACTACAGCTAAGCGCAAGCCCCGTCTACTCACGTTTACTAACCTGGTCGAAGTCCATGTGCTGCGGGCGATTCGTAAGCATCATAAGATTCGGTTAGACCGGGTTCGTACCGCGTTGGACTATGTAGAGGAGCAGTTCCAGGTTCCTCATCCTTTGGCGCGTGAAGTGTTTAGTACCGATGGTGTCAATTTGTTTGTTGAGCGCTATGGGACCTTGATCAGTGCGTCGGAGCAGGGGCAGACAAATTTAAAAGAGGCGCTCGAAATTCATTTGAGGCGTATTGAGGTTGATGATTCTGGGTTGGCCATTAAGCTCTATCCCTTCACCCGCTCTGATGAGGCTCATAATCCGCGCATTGTTGTTATCGATCCACGGATTGCGTTTGGGCGGGTGGTGATTGCCGATACGGGTATTCCCACAAGCGTTGTTGCGGAGCGCTACAGGGCAGGGGATTCGATACGGGATTTGGCTGAGGACTATGACTGTTCAGCGCCGTCTATCGAAGAGGCAATTCGTTGTGAGATGCCGACTGCGGCATGACGACGCCTCCGCTTGAGCCGTTTACCTTCTTTATCGATCGCTGTTTGGGGGGCAAAAGTCTAGCTCAGGCATTGCGTAACCTCAATATTGCTGTCGAGGTCCATGACGATCACTTTGCCAAGAATGCTCTCGATGTTGATTGGTTGCCCGCTGTGGGAGCGCGTGGCTGGATTGTCCTCACAAAGGACGGTCGAATTGGTAAGCGGACCTTGGAGCGGATGGCTGTCGCAAACGCTAATGTCAAGATGTTTGTGCTTGCCTCTCAGAATCTATCTGGAGCTGACACGGTTGCTGCGTTTACCAAAGCAGTGGCAACGATGCAGCGGTTTACGAGAGATAATCCTGCGCCGTTTATCGCCAAGGTCTATCGGGATGGGCGGGTGAGCGGGTGGAAAAGCGCTGATGAGCTGCGGGAGGAGTTTTTTGGGCTATAGCGATCGCCTCAGCAACAGATAGATTGCTGTCCTCATTAATTCTGTACAGCAGATGGACCAAATTCATCGGGCATATTGGCGATCGCCCATTGCAGCAGATCGCACAACTTCTTTACCTCCCGAGGCGTCATTTTGGGCTCGTAGTCCCATTTGTAGGGTGGGCAATGCCCACTCTACCTACGGTCTGTCGTCGTACATGTAGAGCATTACGAACGCTTCAGCCGCAGCGGGATCGAGCTTTTCTAGCGCATTTTTGATCTCTACGGCACTTTCAGCAGGTGGATCGCGGTTTTCGTTGGCCCAGCGGCTGACGTTGACGGGGGAAACGTCAAGCGCAAGCGCGAGCTGATTTTGGCTGATGCCGTAGTCAGCTAATACTGTTTTGAGCGCTTTGCCTGCTTTCCCCATGCT
>JBARYO010000469.1:0-2796 GCA_049647905.1 Elainellaceae cyanobacterium
GGGCTGTCCTGGTGGCAGCTCTTGCCGAAGCTGATGGCCGTCAATAAATTCCTGGACAAGGTAAAAGTCGCCGTCGTCTTCAAAGTGAGCCAAGAGTTGCGGAATTTGATTGTGCTGTCCCAGTCGCTCTAAGGTTTCAGCCTCTCGGGTAAAGAGACGCTGAGAGAGGGCAAACAGCTTTGGATCGTCACTCACAGGGCGGAGCTGCTTGACGACGCACAGTGGATTTCCAGGGCGCTGTGCATCTGTCGAAATATAGGTCTCTCCAAACCCCCCTGCGCCGAGAACCTCGACAAGTTGATATCGCCCAACTAGAGTACGCCCTAGTAGCTCTTCCTCTCGCTCCAACAATAAACCCCGCAAGCTATCTTGCTGACTAATAATCTCTTTTACGATAGGTGAGCTGGCGTACTGCTTAAGGACACTGTGCAGCTGTACTTTGTGAAAATTTTCTCGGACGAGACTTGCAGCAACATATAAAAGTCCACAGGTGGCGATCGCTAACCCCGGTATAGCCGTAGGAATAATGAGCTGAAACCCAGCAAACAGAATGTAGCTTACTGTCCCCCAGCTCACAACGGCGATCGCGGTTGCCCCAACCCGGTGTGCTGCTGCTCTAAACCGACAAATCCCAACGCCCACCGCTGCCACAACGACCAGGGTCATTGCCCCCCGAAGATAGGCATTGGTAACACTGTTGATAGCTCTAGATTCTAGGAGTGTGGCGATCGCGTTAGCGTGAACCTCAATCCCTGACATACGGCCAAACGGAGTATTGTGAAAGTCTTGAAACAGGGTAGCCGTTGGACCGATGAGGACAATTTTGCCCTCGAACGTGCCGTTCTGTCGATGGTTTTCCCACGCTTCAGGATCCACTAGCGTCCAAAACGGAATTTGAGGGAAGGTTTTTCCAGGACCATAAAAGGAAATATTGTGTCCTGCAACGTTTTCGACACCAAAAATATCGTCCGATAGCGCCATACCAGCCGCCTCAACCGTGGCCCGATCAAAGGATGGCACCGTTTGAGCAAGCTGTAGAAAGTAATCCCGTTGATCAGGATTTTGCTGCGCCAACAAGACCGGAAATGCATCCGACAGCCGATGAATACGGCCATTGGGCTCAATGTGAAAATTGATTGTTCCTTTGGCCGTGTCGCCGGTGCGGAACTGGGGCAGGGGCTCAATTAACTGCGTAATGCCGATCTGGTCATCAATAGTCGTCTCTTCATAGCTCGACGCCACAACAACGCGATCGCTGTACGTTTCAATTGCCCGCTGCAGCGCCAGATCGTCTGTGGCATCTTGGCTAGGCAGATCAAAAATCAAATCTAGCGCCACTGCTTCAGAGCCAGCAGCCATTAATCTGTCCACCACGTCTGCGTAGACCCGGCGCTGCCAGGGCCAGCTGACGAGAGGCTCCAGCGCCTTGTATTGGTCTGGGTCAATATTATAAAACGATCCTTGCTCTAAGGATGACTCGTCAATGGCAACAATTACAATGTCGTCCGGCGAATTCACCTGTCCCCGGAGCTGAAACAGCATCGTCTGGGCCTGGCGCTCAAGCAATTGAACCAGCTTGATGTCCCCCACTGTGAGGGAAGCGGCACCGAGTGCCCACAGTACTGCCAGCAGATACCCTAGCCGAACCGGCCCGATATGGTTGTCATCTTTGAGAAGAAATTTGCTACCCTCATCAATCCAACGGCTGATGGACGTCAGATGGGTGGAGAGCTGAAGTCGAGTTCCGCCGGATAGCGACTGGGTGGCACCGTCCTGAAACGTGTTGTCCTTAGCTGCAGTTCTCTTTGTTCCTCTTCCCTTCGCTGCGCTTCCTCGGGTTGCACCACCCTTATTTGTCCCCCCTGTCGATGCGCCACGCGCATTGTTAAAATCAGCTTGGCGGCGGGACTTTGACGCACGTCCCTCAGATTGATCTAACTTCGATTGATCTGATTTTGACGGGCGGTTCATGAGGTGATGGTGTTGTGATTAGTACAGCAGGCGGCGATGCAACCTCTACCCTGCCTCGTCAAAAGCATTCCCCGATTAGCGTTAGAACCAAAATGAACAGCTGTGGCCAGATGCAACATAGGCGAGCTGCCCGCATTGGCCGATGAATTAACTATGAGACGTCCTTACGGAGCAAAATTAGCTGAGGGCGCTGAAAGAGTGTACGCTGAATCTCTGTGCGCTGAAACAGGCCATCAAAACTAGTCCTGTTGTTTTGCACAGTATAGCCTGCCCGACGGTATAGCTGTCTAGCTGGCATGTTGTCAGCCATAACATGCAAGTTGAGGCTCGACAGTCCCCAGTCTCGACTGACGCCTTCGCTGGCCTGAAGCAGCTGCCGAGCGACACCGCGACGGCGATGATGGCGATCAACCGCCAAATTCGAGATATAGAGGTAGCGATCGCTGGTCCACCAAAACCGCCGTCGCACCGATAGCTCTAATGTTCCAACTATTTTGGGGGCCATATGGCGATCGCAACTGTCGCCGGTGGACAATAGTGCGGGTGACTCAGGGTGATGCACCGCAACCAGGCAGGCATAGTGGCTGGCTGGCTTCTGCAGCCTGTACCGTAGATCCTCACGGATGCCAAACTGAACCACGGGCTGAACCAGTCCCATGAGGCCATCACGGGGATGAAAACTATCCGCAAGCAACGACGACAGTGACCCAATATCCTGGCGTCTAGCGGCTCGAACACGTAGATTGGGCGATGTCTGCTGCTGCAACAGAACAAGACTCCAGAATCGACGACGGGACATCCCTGCATCCGGCATAAGCCGAGACC
>JBARYO010000470.1:0-1644 GCA_049647905.1 Elainellaceae cyanobacterium
GCGATACTCGGGGCTGCCACCGCTTAACTAGCACTGTGCCTAAGCCCATTGCGCCAGCGCCAGCCAAAGCGGCAACAATCCCGATGCTGTCAAGCTGGGCACCAGGGCCAAGCACCAGTAGACCCACCCCGATAAAACCTGCGATTGCCGCCGCGACAGAGATTTTTGAAGGCTGAGTGTTCAATATCAGCCACGAAAATAGAACAACCAGCAGCGGTTGAATGGCGCCTGCCGTCGCCGCCACCCCACCCGGCAGGCGATAGGCCGCGACGAACAAAAGCGCCTGAAAAAGTCCGATGTTTAGTCCACCCAAGATGAGCATGCGCCACCACCAGTGGCCTCGGGGCAGCTTTCTCAAACCAATGGTGAGCAGAATGCCAATGGGAAGCGATCGCAACGAGGCCATCAGCAGAGGATGGCCAGACGGTAGAAACTCCGTCGCGACTGCATAGGTTGTTCCCCAAGCAACGGGCGCTACAGCAGTGAGTGCGATATCCGTAAGCCAGACTTTAGGGATTTTCATGTTTGTCTTGACCTCAAGAATCTCGATATCAAGATACTAGCAAATATCTTAGCGTCAAGATACTTGATGTAGAGATTTACAAAGATGTCTCGACGTTAAGATTGCCTGAACGGCGATACTACGTTCAGGTGAAATGGCTTCAGACCCAGTTGATGAAATTCTTGCCCAGTGGCAGCGCGAGCGCCCAGACTTAGATGTCTCGCCGATGGGTATCGTCGGCAGGCTGACGCGGCTGGCCCAGCATCTCAAAAAGGCGATTGGCGAAACTTTCTCAGAGTTCGAGCTGAATCCTGGTGAATTTGACGTGCTAGCGACGCTGAGACGTTCAGGTCAGCCGTATTGGCTTTCGCCGACCGAGCTATACAGTTCCATGATGGTTTCATCTGGCACCATGACTCACCGAATTGACCAACTCGAAAAAGCTGGACTGGTAGAGCGGATTCCTGACCCGAACGATCGCCGGGGAGCGCTTATTAGGCTGACGAATACAGGACTAGAACGGATCGATGCAGCAGTAGCCGCTCACGTTATGAATGAGCATCGCATTCTCGATGCGCTGGAGGCATCGGAAAAAGAGGCGCTAACTCACCTGCTGCGAAAGCTGCTGCTATCGTTTGAGCCAGACTAGCTAAATGGGTCAGGTCATATGTCAGTGACAGAAAAGCTACCGCAAGTCAATATAGCTAGGCACACCTATCCCGCCCTTGCAGAACGTCCTGCCCTGTCGAGCGAGTCGTCCGGCTGGAGCAGTTTTTTTCCACCACTATTGCAATGGACGGAATAGTTAGGACAGTTGTCTGAAGGCATCATCGACGGCATCCCAAAGGGTCTCGAAGGCGCTCAGTGTCTTGCGGAGATGGTGTTTTAACCGCGCCCAGAATTTTTCAATCTTGTTGAAGTCCGGAGAATAGGGCGGTAGGAACAGGAGAGTGCAGCCTGCCTGCTCAATCAAGTCCTGAGTGTGCTGAGACTTGTGGAAACTGGCGTTGTCCATCACGACGACCTGCCCAGGGCTCAGTTCAGGAACCAGATAACGTTCAACCCACGCCTCGAACAGGCGGGTATCGCAGTGTCCCTGATAGGTCATTGGGGCGATGACGGCTCGGTTACACCAGCCCGCC
>JBARYO010000471.1:0-5570 GCA_049647905.1 Elainellaceae cyanobacterium
GCTCACGGCGTCTCTTGAAAGGCATGGGTCGGCAATCCACAAACGTCAGTATTGAGGGCGAACAGGTCACCGGAATAGAAGCTTTGCTCGATCTCGGGTTCGCTGAGTCCTACGGAGGCTGTGGTGATGTACAGCGTTTGCAGATCAGGGCCACCAAAGGTGCAGGAGGTTGGGCGCTGTACCGGCATATGGATCTGCCCCATCTTCTGACCCTCTGGGTCAAAGCGCTGCAGCCCCCAGCCGTCCCACATGGCGATCCAAAGACAGCCGTCAGCATCCACCGTCAACCCATCTGGAAAAGCATCCCCCGCTGTCAGATCGATATGGACCCGCCGGTTGGCGATCGTGCCACTGTCAAGGTCAAAGTCGTAGACAAAAATTTGCTGCAGGGGCGAATCTGCCAGATAGAACTGTTTTTGATCCGGGCTCCAGCCCAGCCCATTTGAAATCGTCAGGCCCGTTTCCATCATCTGCATCGTACCATCCGGGTCGTAACGGTAGAGGCTGGCCTGTGGACCTATTCGAGACATCGAACCAAACCAAAAGCGACCTGCGGCATCGCACTTACCGTCGTTAAAGCGGTTGTCGGGCAAATCCTCTTCTACCGCCTGAATCGACTCTATTGCGCCAGTTTGGAGATCGAGAAACCCTAGCCTGTGGCGCTGAGCCATAAGGATGCGATTTTGTGTCGTGAGCGCGATCGCCCCAACGGTTTCCCCTACTGTCCAGTAGTCCGCCGCTCCCGTTTTGGGATCAAACCAGTGGACGCGATGGTTGTAAATATCGACCCAGTACAGCCGTGATGAGGCAGCATCCCAAAGGGGGCCTTCTCCCAGGCGGGCTCGTGCTGTAAAAACAGGTTGGACGGAAGCCATAGCAGACTCTATAGATAGGCTGTTGTGCGCGATCGCCATCTTAATGCTTACCATATGACCAGCCCACGGTTACGCAGAAAGAAGAGCGCCAAGCCAATCATTCCGTTATCGCAACAACGAAACGAAACGTTGAACTCTGATACGATTTACCACATCCTCATCGCTAACTCAGGCAGTTTCTTTATTGTAAGAATTACGTTGCACTGCACGTTTGTTTGGTCCTCGCTTGGGCCACTCTGGGCATCAGCATTTAGAACATCACTGCCATGACACTACTAGCATTCACGACTTCCATACTTCAGACCGTACTTCAGGCCATGACTGTGGGATTAGGGCTAGCGGCTGCTTTAGCCGTGACACCTGCGGCAGTGGCTCAGCTCACGCCGTTAGAACCAACGCGACCAGAGGCGGAGTCAACAGAAGCCGCGTCACCTGAATCAATCACTGCAATTGAGGTGGGCAGTGAGGCGCTGGTGACGCAGCCGGCGCAGGTCTCCCTTTCCGATCTTGTCGATTCCCCACCTGATGCCATTAGCGTGGAGGAGCGGCCAACGCTGGTATTTACCTTGGGCGATCGCGTGACAACACCACGGGAACAAATTCAGGAAAACAAACCCGAAAACGCTAACGCTATTCATTTCCCCTTAGAAAACTAAGCTTTGCTAGGGTTTGACGGAGCTGCGCTTTTGATTCCTTTATAATTAGCCCCGTAAGGTTAACAGCAGCGTTACTTTGTCACGTCACGTTACGGGTGTCGGGATTGGGTCGCCACGGGTGTGTAGTGATTCTATAGATACGAATCTCAACCACCACAAGAGGTGACACCATGTTTATGACCTTAACCTCCGACCTTGCCGACGGCATGCTTGTCGTTGGTATTGTTAGCGTCGCTAGTACGATCCTGGGTCCACTGGTTTTCTGGGCTTTGACAACGCCCATCACGTGGCCTAAAAGCGCAGCGACTCGCGCTTGACCCGAACGCCGCAACGGCTCAGCCACTCAGCAGCGCTTCCACGAATTCGTAGCTGGAAAACGGACGTAAATCTTCAATCCCTTCTCCAGCTCCAATAAACCGAATTGGAAGTCCAAGCTGCTGAACAACCGCCAGCGCCACGCCCCCTTTTGCCGTCCCGTCTAGCTTCGTCAACACCACGCCGCTGAGCTGTGCTGCCTCCGCAAAGACCTTGGCCTGCTGCAGGCCATTCTGCCCCAGGGTGGCGTCCAGCACGAGCAGGGACTCAACGCTGGCCTTATCGGCTTTCTTGTCGATGATGCGACGAATCTTACTAAGTTCATCCATCAGGTTTTTCTTGTTCTGCAGGCGTCCTGCTGTATCCACCAACAGTACATCAATGCTGCGGGACTGGGCGGCAGCGATCGCATCAAAGACAACGGCTGCCGGGTCCGTGTTTTGGCCTGGGTTAGCCACCACCTCGACGCCGCTGCGCTCTCCCCAAATTTTCACCTGCTCCACCGCTGCCGCCCGGAAAGTGTCGGCGGCGGCGATGAGGCAGCGATAGTCTGACTTACGGCTGAGGTGGGCTAGCTTGCCGATGGTTGTGGTCTTGCCGGCCCCGTTGACGCCGGTCAACAGCCAGACGTTGAGCATGTCCTTTTTGGGCGCGAAGCTGGGGCTGTAGCCGTCTTTGTAGGGGCGGTCCAGAATATCTCGCAAAATCTCCTTCAGGTAGGCGATCGCGGCGTCTGGCGGCAGTGCCTCTTGCTTCAGCTTGTTCTGCACGGCGTCAATGATGTAGTCAGTGGCGTCGATACCGACGTCCGCCTGCAGCAGCAGGGACTCGATTTCCATCACCGCTTCTTCGTTCAGCGGACCTTGACCTACCACAGCGCGAAGCTGATTTACTAGGCTACGGCGGGTTTTACCCAGGCCCTGACGCAGTTTCGTCAGCCAGTTGATTTCCTCAATGGAAACATCATCCGGGCGGCGACCCTGGGCCGCCAGCACATTGGCAGACCAAACGAAGTCATCGTCAAAGCTGACATCTGCAGGGGGGATGTCGCTTTCAACCGCTGTCGATGGTGGTGTGTCATCAATCGCGGTTGCCTTTAGTTCTTCTAGGCGCTGCTGCCGCTCGGCGTCTGCTTGAGCCCAAAATGGTAGGGTCGGGGCAGCTTCGAGTTCAGCTTCATCTTCGGCCTCTGGTTCGATATTGTCTTGTCCAGTGGCTTCTGCGTCAGTGCTATCCGACTCAGAACTCTCTAGCTCAACAGCGTCGGGGACAGGGGCATCTAAGGCAGCGCTATCTGGTTTGGAACTCTCTAGCTCCGCTGCCCTAGGCTCAACTGCATCTGACTCAGAATCATCGAGTTCAGAATTCTCCCGCTTAGCAAGAACCGCTTCGGCTGACTCTGATACGGCAGATTCCGGCTCGATCTGAGTTGCTTCAGTCTGAGGTGTTTCAACAGGGGAAGCCTCCGCCTGCTCGGCTGCATCGCCAGCAGGAACGGTTTCCTCAGCCTCGATGGTAGGGTCAGCCTCTGTATCGGATGTATCTTGAGCGGCAGCGGCGGCTTCTTCTGCCTTCCGCTTTTGAATCGTTTGATATGCCGCTTTGGCCCAATCTAACTTTTCAGCAGCCGGAGCCTGATCCTCTGCCACTGGTTCTGTCGGCTCAGGAGCCTCTGATTTGGGGACATCAGCCTTTGGCTGGTTTGAGGGTTCTTTTTTAGAGCGATTGAACCAGTTAAAAGGAGACATAGCGACTTATTTTACCCGCAATCCGCAATGCGGTCTACATTAGCTTGGAGGCGGCCATACTGTTACTCAACCGCCGCAGGACCCCATTAATAAATCGGTATCCATCCTCACCACTGTACCGCTTCGCTAGTTCCACCGCTTCATTTATTGCGACTTGGTGAGGCGTCTCTAGGAACAGCATCTCAGCTGCCGCCATGCGCAGAATATCTTGGTCGATGCGGGCGAGCCGACTCATCTGCCAGTCGACCATAGCCTCATTGAGGCGCTCATCAAGTTCGCTGCGAGACTGCTTGACCCTTGTCAAGATATCAATAGCGTAATCCCGCACCTCGTGCTGGTTGGACAGCTGCACAAGCTCCGGCAAATCGATGGCAATTCCCAACCGGTTGATGGCGGACTGGGTTTGGCCAATCGCATCGTGGACCATTGCCCGGGCGCTCTGGATGTCGTTGGTGCGTATCTCACTGCCGAGCAGGCGATCGCTGCCCCGTTCTAGCTCTGATGTGGCAGCTTCCAAGCTCTCTTGAACCTCTGTTTTCAACACTCGCACAGCGGAGACAACGAGAGCCTGCAGGTCTTGATTTTGAAGCTTGTTGGTTGATATGGATTGGCCCATGCTCAGCAGTGCGAGCTCACGAGCTGTCCGGCGAGGTTTCATCATGATGGCGGTCTAAAGGGGTATAGCCTAAATGCTGCTGTGCGTCATAAATATAAGTGCTCAACAGAATAAACGGCGCATAGCTAAGAAAACAACCTATTCGTCTTCCGAGAGCAGTGATGAGTAGACATCACGCTCATCAACGTAGGACTCTAGGCGATTCCCCAGCTGTGAGACCCGTGGTGTAGTGGGGTTAGCCACATCTGCCGCAGCAGCACCTTCTGAAAGCGTTGCTGTGACGCTAGGCCCAACAATTCCGCCTGAGATGAGCACCTTAAAGGCATCCTCAATCGAAATCGCCAGATTTATCACATCTTGCTCAGGCACGATAGCATACCATCCGCTGGTTGGATTTGGTGTCGTTGGAATAATGACGCTCAACATTTTCCCTGGGCTTTGGGTTGGACTTAGCTCAGCGCCGACGGTTCCTGTGACAAATGCCATTGCCCAGATGCCGCGTCGGGGATACTCAACAAGGACAACGCGCCGAAACTTATTGTTAGAGTCTCGCAGTAAGGTTTCGAGAATCTGCTTCAGCGTCTTGTACACGGATCCTGCAAGAGGGATAGCCTGCAGAAGCCGCTCTCCCACATCCAGTAGCCACTGGCCTGCGATGTTACGCGCCATCAGGCCAATCAGCAGGATGAACAGGAGAGGAACGGCTAACCCTACCGCTAAGTTGATCAGATAAACCAGAATCGGGTTTAAATCGTGAAATGGATTGAGCTGCTTGGGAATGCGAGTGAGGAAATTGATGACCCAACTGGCAATGGTGTAGGTGAGCCAGATTGTGGTTGCTATTGGGATGATGACCAACAGCCCGGCAATCAAATCATTTTTAGCGTCTTGCTTGAGCTGTTGAAACACGATACCTTTGCTCTCCTACACATACCAACGTATGCCAACCAGACGCCGCGCTAAAGTCCCTACGTATTGGGCTCAAACCCGGCAAATTGTCACTGTGACGAACAGCTTTACCGTCGCTCCTACCATATCTAAGCTGATCTGCCTCTTGATGGCAGCAGGATAATCGGTCTAACCTACTCCCTTGTTGTAGCGCATTTTCTTGGTACGCAACATTTCGTTTCAACTCATTTTCGAAGGATAGCGGTTGTGACGATGGGGTCAAGCACAGCGATAGCTCCTGAATCTGACGCCTTCTGTCCGGTAACGACAAGCTCAATCTTTGTGGCGAAACCACTTAAGCCCAGTCCAGCCCAGCACCCCGTAACCTATGGTTAACAGGAGGCTGCTGAGACCAATGCGCAGGTTTGACTTGATGGCGTCACTCTTAATTTCGCTGATGCGGGTTTCCCGC
>JBARYO010000472.1:0-2258 GCA_049647905.1 Elainellaceae cyanobacterium
GCCCGATGCCCTCCGGTATCTTAGATAGCCCTGAGCGCATTACAATCAGCTCTTTGATGTTGACTAATTCTGTCAGCCAATCTGGAAGCTCCGTTAAAGTAACACCGCTCAAATCCAGCTTTGTCAGATTTACTAAGCTTGTTAAGCAAGAAGATAAGTGGGTAGCCCCAATTAAACGTCGTCCTGGATCGCTGAAAGCATTGATATGTCGTCCCCGATAGGCTGATTAAATAGGACGACCTACTTAGTGACTTTATAGCATTGCCTGAAACGATTGGAAGCCACTGATCTTCTACCCGCTCTAAACCTTGAATTCCATAAGTCCCTTCCTTTTCCCGCTCCCACTTCCCCAAAATCAGCGACTCAAGCTGCGTCAACTGCCCCACCTCAGCAGGCACCTCCGTCAACCCCAGCCCAGCCAAATCCAGCTCAGTCCAGCCCTCCGCCGCCGCCTGCTCAATCAGTTGCATCGCCTTTTCGGCTGTCATCGGGTCTACTCGCCTTAAATTTCTGAATAAATTATATCCAGCGAGACGGGAGCCCGTCACTTAGACCGCTATAGCGAGAAGCCTAGCCGGGTTAGGTCAAGCAGAATCGCCTCAAAGACTGATGTCGCTTGCCGAAAAGCTCGGTGCGCCTCTGCCTCAGAGGGCTCTTCCGATAAGCTCGGATAACGTGCCTCAACTGCCCACTCCGTCAGTTCTTCTAAATCAGGGCAAAGGCGCTGACACTGCCAATCGGCAGGAAGGAGATTCCTCAACATATCCAAATCATGACGGAACGGAAACTCAACTTGCAAGAAAATTAGCGCGGCTTTCAAGCTCTTCTCTGCCGCCTGCTGCGATAAAAAGCAAATTTGCTGGGCAAACGGATCAGCTCGCTCCAGGAGTACTTCAGCTGCCTTGAGGTCGCGCTGAGCATACGTTAGCCATCGCCTTGTCTCCGCCTCAACGCTTCCCTTTTTGCTCGTAAATTACTTTTCCCTCTCGCAAAGCAGGTCTCAAAATAGTGCCCACCATCTGTCCATACTCAGCAATCTCAGTTGGCGTCGTCACCACAACATCTTTCGCAATCGGCAAGTCCGACAACACCCTGCGAATTGCAATAGCCATCTGCCGCTTACTTTCCAGCTCCGGAAAAACGATCAGTAAGTCAATGTCACTATCCGCTGTCGCTTCGCCCCTAGCATGAGAACCAAACAAAATAATTTGCTGAGGAGCAAACCCCTCAACAATGCGGTTCGTCATCAGCTCCAGTAGCGAATTTATCTGCATACGGCTATTTTAGCGGTGGTAGTCTGCAGGGCAACTACCGTCTACCGTAGTGCAGCGCGTAGGTATAGGGCTCTAGCGCCTTGCATACGTCAGAGAGCGTGGCAAATTGCCCCAAATCTTCATCCTTCGGCCCCCACGCATGGTAGCCACCTTCAACAGGTTCGCACTTGCCATAGCAGCCACTGACCGGGTCGAGAGCCTCTTCGTTGAAGGCAACGTTGTAGTACTCGCCACAGGGCAAAAATTCAAAGCCGTGGGACGCCTCAATGTAGCGGTGAGAGTTCTCTTTGTAGTCGCCCTCCATCACGACGTAGACCAGCGGTAAATCCATAGCTGCACTCCTATTCAGGTTTTGACGGTTTCCTGTCTCGTTCCAGGGTTCCCGCTAAATGTTCCACCATCCCAACGCTCGCGACTCAAAAGCGATCGCGCAGCGAGGGCATTAGCCGTAAAATGCAGCCTTCGTCGCCTCCCCTTGCCACCCGCCCCCAGATGCCCTAGACTCTCTTCTTGAGAGCTGCATCCCGCAGCTTGGCTCCCAAGACTTTGGTCATAAACGGCAGCGATCGCCATTCGCAGTGACAATCGCCGCCTGACCCCCAAGACAGAAGATCCCTGTCCGGGCGCTAAGGGCATTGTCCCACGGCCATCCCGAACACCCAACGTCAAAGGGATGGCCAAAGCTTGGGTTTCCTAATCATCACCAAAAAGGAACCCAGAAAATGACCGCTACAACCTGCTTTCAGTCGTCTCGCCCCAGCTGTGAGGCGGCCCCATTTCTGCTTGCCAACCCCAACGCCGCAGACCCTCACAACGAGCGCATCCGCCACATCGTCATCGGCTCCCCCGCAGGCGTCCGGGAAACCATCCATATGCTGCATGTGCTCAACTATTCCGAACAAATCCACTGGACCAAGCTGCTGGCCATCCCCGAAACGGGCCTCACCCTGCGGCCCGAGCTAGGCCAGGTGTTCAGCCACCTCG
>JBARYO010000473.1:0-1924 GCA_049647905.1 Elainellaceae cyanobacterium
GACCTACGGGCGTTGACCCGCTACATGTACTTCGATAGTTGGGACCATCTGCTCACATTCATGCTTGATGGGCTAGAGCTAGATATCCCTCCCGATACCAGCTGATTTCCTAAACTGAGAATTGCTGAAGAAATCAAGGCGGCTGTGTGACATTTTCGGCGATGGGTGTTGGAGAAATGGCGCAACAGCGCTGACCTCTACCGCCAATGAGCATGGTCAGTAGTGGTCGTGATTCGATACCAAAATCCCACATTCGCGCCCAAGATCCCGGTATTGGGTGGCTGAATTGACGAGCTATCCCCCCCCCTTATTTTCAGCTAAAACCTCGCGATCGCATTAGCATATTAGTACCAGCACCCTGACCCATCACCTGTCGTCAAGCCGCTGTCGCCAACCCACATACTCACCCTTATGAATCCTCTAACCCCCGTCCTCCATCTCATCGGCTCCGGCGCAGCCGCCTACCTCATGGCCAGCCAAATCCGTGACGCCAAAACCCGCCCCAACGTCCTAGCTGGATTTCAAATGGCGGAATCTGGCGCAGTGCCGATGCTGACAAAGCTCCGCGATCGCGCCCAATCCGAGGGAGACGACTGGCTCACCGAAAAGCTCACCATTCACGCCAACGACGAGCGCCGCCACGGCCAGATTTTTGCCAACGCGCTGAAGCAGCTCAACAAAGAAATTGTTGACGTCAAAGCCATGGCGGAAAAAGCTGAAAAAGAAGGCAACACCGAGCAACGCGGCCCCTTCTTAGACGCTTTTTTTAAAGGCTACAGCCGCGAAGACCTCAAGCCCGAGCGCATCGACTGGCCCGTCTTCTTCGCCAGCGCCCATATCCTCGAAGCCGACGCCCACAAAGATTTCCACAACATGGCGCAGGCCCTCCGGGGACTGCCTGACATGGACAACATCCGGGCGGGCATTGAGAGCGTAGCTAAGGATGAAGCCCGCCACGCCGCCTACCTTAAAGAGGCCATGGTGCGCCGCTACGGCTACGCCACCACCACGGCTCTGATTGACGAATGGCGATCGCGCAAGGTAGACGCCCTGATGGCAATGGTGGGCAACATGATTCAAAAAGGCGGCGAAATGCGCAGCCTAGCCCAAGATCGGACGCAAGAGCCCATGCAAGCTCGGGATTATGAGCGGGCCGCCTGACGCTCAGCCTGGCGCATCTCAATTTCGTCAATGCTGCCTGTGGGGATAGAGGCAATGAGCTGGCGGGTGTAGTCCGTTGTGGGGGAACGGTAGATCTGCTCAGATGGGCCAATTTCCTCCACCCGTCCCTGGTTCATCACCATGATGCGATCGCTCATAAACTTAACCACGCCCAAATCATGGGAGATGAAAACGTAGGTGAGGCCGAACTCATCCTGGATGCCTTTGAGCAGGTTCAACACCTGGGCCTGAACCGACACATCCAGGGCAGAAACCGACTCATCGCAGATAATCAGCTGGGGCTGCAGGGCCAGCGACCGCGCGATACAGATCCGCTGCCGCTGTCCCCCAGAAAACTCATGGGGATAGCGGCTGGCGCAGTTGGGGTTGAGCCCGACGCGATCCAGCAGCTCTGCCACGCGCTGCCGCCGCTGTTTCATGCTTCCCTGGCCGTGGATGCGAAGGGGCTCCATCACCGCTGCCCCAACGGCAATACGGGGGTCCAAAGAACTAAAGGGATCCTGGAAAATAATCTGCATCTCCCGCCGCAGCTGCCGCAGCTGCTTTCGCCCCAGCTGCATCACCGAGCGCCCCATGAAGGTAATGCGGCCATCCATAGCGGGAATCAGCTTGAGGATAGCGTTGGCCAGGGTGCTCTTGCCACAGCCCGACTCCCCTACCAAGCCCAAGGTCTCGCCCGGATACACCTGGAATGACACGTCGTTGACCGCCATCATGTATCGCTGCACCCGGCCAAAGGAGC
>JBARYO010000474.1:0-14745 GCA_049647905.1 Elainellaceae cyanobacterium
ATCGGCGGTGGTGGCTTGAGGAATATCAGCGTCTAGCAGTGCGAGGGGAATATGGGCGTGTTTGAGCCAGTAATGCTCAGCGTCGGGGATCATTGATGGTAGAGACCTATCTTGTCTTCGGGGGTAAAATGAGCATATCCCAGAATGGTCGGCTAGACATCTCTGCCAAGGGCACTCTCATGCCAGCGCCCCAAGCAAATGTCAGAGATCCATGTCAGAAGGACAAAGATGCTGACCCCCATCATGGCAATCAGCAGCAGGGCCGCAAACATACGAGGAATCTGCAGGTTGTAGCTTGACATTAGAATCTGGTAGGCCAGCCCGGATCGCGCCCCGCCAGTTCCCGCCACGAACTCTGCCACGACGGCCCCAATTAGAGCAAGGCCGCCGCTAATCCGTAATCCGCCCAAAAAGTACGGCATGGCGCTGGGCAACCGCAGGTGAATCAGAGTTTGCCAGCGGGAGGTCTTGTACAGGGTAAACAGATCGACGAGGTTGCGATCGGCGCTGTTGAGCCCCAGGGTGGTGTTGGAAACAATGGGAAACAGCGCCACAATCCAGGCACAGACCACTAGGGCAGCAAACGTATTGTTCCTCAGCCAAATAATGATTAAGGGAGCGATCGCCACAATCGGCGTCGTTTGTAGGATAACCGCATAGGGGAAAAAGCTGCGCTCAACCCACTTACTTTGGGCAAACAGCACTGCGATCGCCAGCCCCGTCACCACTGCGGCGGCGAAAGCCGCAAGGGTAATCTGTAGCGTAACCAGCATTGCCGGCAGCAGCGTCGCCCATTCCTCCCTCAGCGCCTGTAGCACCAACAGGGGGCCGGGAAGGAGGTATGGTGGCGTGTTTGTCACCCGGACGGCGATTTCCCAGAGGGCGATCGCGACCACCCCAATGATGGCAGGTGCCAATACCTCACCTGAAATAAGCCTGCGCCATCTGAGCATTGCGATGACCTCCAGTCCCCAAACAAATTTGGCTTACCTGGTGCTGCCCAACAAAGAGGCTAGGGCACGATAGATCGTGCCCTAGCCTGAAAGACTTGCTTGGACTGCAGCAGCCTGGGGGAAGGCCCTGTCAGTGCTAAGGATTAGTCTTACAGCGCACCGATGTTCGTCAGACCTAGGATAACCCCTGCCCCAATAATATGACCGAAGCTCGTCACGGCCAGTAGCGCTGGCAACCCCATTCCTAAAAACATTGGCGCTAGCGGCCCAACATCGGGCTCGGCGATTGTCAGCCTGCCCAGCACAAAGGCAAGGACGTTACAGGCAATCATGACGGCTGCGACGCTAAAATCCCACGGGTGAGTGGGGGGGGGGACATCAGCTAGAAAAACGAAATTCATCATGGGCTAAATCTCCATATAGTGGCCAAGACAGCGTAGGGGCTGAGATGGTGCTCGCACAATACCTGCCTGAACTAAGTTTCAATTTTTCCTCAGGATTCAGGAGTAGCGATGATTCTTGTTGTAACAATTAACAATTTTGTTCAGGTTCAAACGGGTATAACGCCGCTTCTGTAGAAGAGTTGAACGGGATCGAAACGGGGTTGTCTGCTTCGGTTCCACTGTTCAGCCCGTACTCACTGCACCCCTCGCATGCTTTTGTTTCACTGGTCTTACCTCATCTTGATTCCCGGCTTTGCGCTGATGGTATGGTCTCAGCATCAAATTCAACGCACCTACCGAACCTACTCTAAGGTCACGTCTTCTGTCGGCTTGACGGGCGCAGATGTGGCTCATATTCTGCTGCACAACCTGGGATTACAGGCTGTTCGAGTCGAGATGGTTGTCGGGGAGCTGAGCGATCACTACGATCCGATGACTAAAGCCGTGCGCCTTTCTCGCTCAACCTACAGCTCAAATTCCCTCTCCGCCACAGCGATCGCAGCCCACGAGTGTGGTCATGCCCTCCAAGATCGTCAGAGCTATCGCTTCTTGCGGTGGCGGTCCTCATTACTGCCTGCTGTTAACATCGGCTCTCAGCTAGGGCCGCTGTTGATTTTGGTCGGTATCTTTTTGAGCGCCGCCGGTAGCCTTGGCAGCGGTCTGATTCATATCGGTATTGTGCTCTTTGCAGCCACGCTGATCTTCCACCTTGTGACCTTACCCGTTGAGTTCAATGCCTCTCACCGGGCACTACAGCTAATTGACCAGCTCCAGCTGAGCGACCGCGAGCGGAAGGCGGCAGCACAAGTGCTGCAGGCAGCGGCCTGGACCTATGTGGCGACAACGGTCTATGCCGCACTGCAGCTCGTACAGCTGTTGGTTATTTCTAGGGAGCGCTGAATAGAATATACGCGTCTTAGGACGCGGCAATAGGGTATGCCAAAACGCCAGCGAAGCTTGATACACTGCCTATGAATCACTCCTAGCAATGGACCTAAAGAGCGTGAGTCAAGACAAAATTCCTGTCGTCGTCAACGGGGCCACCGGGAAAATGGGACGCGAGGCTGTCAAAGCCATCGCCCAGGCCGACGATATGCAGCTCGTTGGGGCCATCAGCCGTCGCCCTGAGCTACAGGGGCAGGATGTGGGAGAGATCGCAGGCTGTGGTCCACTGGAAATTCCGCTGTTGGCTGATATGGAAGCAACTCTAGCCTCGGCAACCCAGGAAAAGATTCAGGGGGTTGTGGTTGACTTCACCCACCCTAGCGTCGTCTACGAAAACGTACGGGCAGCGATCGCCTATGGGGTACGCCCCGTAGTAGGCACGACTGGCCTATCTGTAGACCAAATTAATCAGCTGACTCAGTTTGCCGATAAGGCCAGCACCGGCTGTCTGATTATCCCCAATTTCTCCATTGGGGTCGTGTTGATGCAGCAGGCCGCCGTGCGGGCCTCTCAATATTTCGACCATGTGGAAATTATTGAGCTGCACCACAATCAAAAGGCTGACGCCCCTAGCGGCACCGCCATCAAGACCGCGCAGATGCTAGCGGAGATGGGCAAAGCCTATAACCTACCCGAGGTGGAGGAAACGGAAAAGCTGGCGGGTGCTCGAGGCGGCTGCGCCGAGGAAAATATCCGCATCCATAGCGTGCGGCTGCCCGGACTACTGGCCCACCAAGAGATTTTGTTTGGCGCTCCTGGGCAGCTCTATACCCTGCGCCATGACGCCAGCGATCGCGCTTGCTACATGCCAGGGGTGCTGCTCGCCATTCGCAAGGTATGTGAAATCAAATCCCTGGTCTACGGCTTAGAGAAGATTTTGTAGCCGTATTTCGCAGCTGCAATCGTGTGAAAAGAACGGAGAGGGAGGGATTCGAACCCTCGGATAGGACTTACGTATCTATCAACAGATTAGCAATCTGCCGCTTTCGACCACTCAGCCACCTCTCCTGGGCGCTGGTCATCAATCATAGCAACAATAATGGCCAAAACGCCAGCTTTTTTCCCGTAAAGCGGGGGAGGTAATCGAAGCGATCGCTCAGCGGTCAGCGATGGGCTCACGAGACGACGCGACACACAAGCTGCAGAGCCAAATTTATGCCATAGCATAGGGGCGACTATCGCCGCAGCGGCGGATACTGGGTATAACAGTTTAAACTTGCTACTCTTTTGTGCAAGATGTTTGATTTTGCCGGAGTGTTCACAGCGCTAAGTCTCACACAAGGATGAAGTCATGCCTACCCAAAGACCGCGGATTGCTTTAATCTCTGTTCACGGTGACCCTGCGATTGACATTGGGAAAGAGGAAGCAGGAGGGCAAAATGTCTACGTTCGCCAAGTTGGGGAAGCCCTTGGCAACTTAGGGTGGCAAGTGGACATGTTTACCCGTCAAACCAGTCAGCAGGCCGCCATTGTAGAGCATACGCCCAACTGCCGCACAGTTCGTCTGACAGCTGGCCCGGAAGACTTTGTCCCGAGAGACGATATTTTTGACTACCTACCCGAGTTCGTCGATGCGCTAATCGCGTTTCAGACCAGTAACGACGGTGAATATGCCATCCTGCATACAAACTATTGGCTCTCCGCCTGGGTGGGCATGGCGCTGAAGCAGCGACAGCCTGGCCTAGCTCAGGTGCATACCTACCATTCCCTCGGAGCCGTGAAGTACAAGTCCATCGATAGCATTCCCCTCATCGCCAATACCCGGCTAGAGACCGAGAAGCAAGTCCTAGAGACCGCAGAGCGCACGGTGGCCACAAGTCCGCAGGAAGAAGACCATATGCGATCGCTAGTATCCACGAAAGGGGCGGTGGTGGTGATTCCCTGCGGCACAGATATTGACCGTTTTGGACAAGTCCCACGGTCGGTCGCACGGCAAAAGCTAGGCATTGCACCCGAGACCAAGCTCGTGTTCTACATCGGGCGCTTCGATCGCCGCAAAGGCATTGAGACCCTGGTAAGAGCGATAGGGCAATCAGCATTTCGAGATGACCCCACGCTACAGCTGGTCATTGGCGGTGGCAGCCGTCCGGGGCGCAGCGATGGCCAGGAGCGCGATCGCATTGAAGGTATTGTAGACACCTTGGGCCTGCGGGATTGCACTACGTTTCCAGGCCGGATCTCAGACGAGGATTTACCGCTGTATTATGCCGCTGCCGATATCTGCGTTGTGCCCAGCCACTACGAGCCATTTGGTCTAGTGGCAATTGAGGCCATGGCCTCTGGAACACCGGTTGTTGCGAGCCAGGTTGGGGGACTGCAATTTACCGTCAACCCTGACGAGACTGGATTGCTGGCACCGCCCAAAGACGATAAAGCATTCGCCGCTGCTATTGACCGCATCCTGCAGCATCCCAACTGGCAGAATCAGCTGGGACAGGCGGCGCGCAACCGGGTTGAAGAGCACTTCAGTTGGCATGGCGTCGCCCGCCAGCTCGATCAGCTCTACCGTGAAATTATGGGGTCTGCTACTCCCTAGTCAAATACTCTAGATGCCAACGTCTCACAATCCTCGTTGTTTAGGTCGCTCGGGACTGAGACGGTACAAGACGCCATCGCACAAAGAGGACAATACTACATTTGTTGCAACGTAGCGTCTTGTGCTACCATTACGGATAAAAAATAGCACTTTCACGTATAACGTAGCAGACGTCGTGTCAATGAGCGAGTGTCAATGGGCAAAGTCTTAGTGCTCAATGCGTCTTATGAGCCGTTGAATATCACAAGCTGGCGAAGAGCCATTGTGCTCCTCATCAAAGAGAAAGCGGAGCGGGTTGAACAGCTTGATCGGCATATCTATCCGAATTTTCCGCTTCCTACGGTTATTCGGCTGCGGCATTACGTGCGCGTTCCCTACAAGGAAATTCCGCTTACCCGGAGGAACATATTGCACCGTGACGCCCACGCCTGTCAATACTGCGGCTATGGCGGGGACGAGCTGACTCTGGATCATGTTGTGCCGCGATCGCGAGGTGGCGTAGACTCTTGGGAAAATATTGTCACGGCCTGCGTGTGCTGTAACGTGAAGAAGGGCAACCGAACCCCTAGAGAGGCCAACATGCCAACGCGACATACGCCTCGCAAACCGCACAGCAGTCTGTATTTCGAATTGACCAAGCACGTCAAGAGCGGTTCCCATACAGAATGGCAAAAGTACGTCATTGGTCTGTAGGACTCCGTGAATCAGGTTGAATCAACGCGGAATTGAATCAATCTGAACCGAATTGTCAGGTTTGCGCCACTAGAATCCTCATATAATTCCTAGATGGGATGCGCTTCTGGTGAGAGTGTTGGACAGTAGGCTTAGGGCTACGGGTTTTCCCCTATCCCATTGGGTAGTCCCCCTACAGTTCAAGCTTGTTTTCAACAGTAAAAACGCCTATCGCCATGACGGATTCAGCGCCTTTAGATTCCTCTATGACAGCATCGCCACAAAACGGATCGCTGGTAGACAGTCAACCTCAAAACAGCCGCAACCCCACAAGCAGCACTCCAGAACCTGCAAACAAAAACAAGGCCGCCGAGCTAGCCGAGGTGCTAAAGCGACACCGTGGGGAGCGACACCTTGTTGTCCTACAGGATTTTCCAGACCCAGATGCCCTGTCCTCTGCCTGGTCTTACACCCTGATTGCGCGCACCTACGACATCCACTGCGACATGGTGTACGCGGGCACCCTGAGTCATCAGGAGAATATTGCGCTGGTAAAGCTAACGGGGCTTACGGTCAAACGCTGGGCGCTGCAGTCCGCCAAGCAGAAAGATCTATCCATGTATCAAGGCTGCATATTTATTGATAACCAGGGCACGACAACCCAACTCTGGCCGCTGCTGCAGGCGGCCAATATTCCCATCGTTGCGCTAATTGACCACCACGCTAGCCAGGGCGATATAGACGCTGAGCATATTGACTTGCGCGCCCACACCCGCGCGACAGCGACCATCTTGACCCAGTACCTCCAAGCGGGGCTGCTGCAGCTTGACAACGGCAACAGCGAGCACATCAAATGCGCCACGGCGCTGATGCATGGGCTACGATCCGATACGAATCAGCTGCGGCAGGCCCAGGAAGAAGAGTTTCTGGCCGCAGGCTACCTCAGCCGCATTTATGACCCCCAGTTGCTCAACGCCATCCTGCAGGCTTCGCGATCGCGGCGAGTAATGGATGTGATTGAGCGATCGCTACGCAATCGGCTGCTGCAGAACAGCTTTTCCATTGCCGGGGTGGGCTACCTCCGCTACGACGACCGAGACGCGATCCCGCAAGCGGCGGACTTCCTGGTTACAGAAGAAAACATTCATACCGCCCTCGTCTACGGCATTGTCCATGACGAAGACGAAGAGCTAGAGCTGGTTATCGGATCCCTGCGCACCAACAAACTGACCCTCGACCCCGATGAGTTCATTAAAGAGGCTTTTGGCCAAGACACCCAGGGGCGCTTTTTCGGAGGGGGAAGAGCTATGGCTGGAGGGTTTGAGGTGCCCACGGGATTCTTATCTGGGTTCAACGAAAACAGCAGCTACACCAAGATCAAATGGGAAGTCTTTGATGCCCAAGTGAAGCAAAAGCTGCTGCGGCTGGTCGACCCTGGCGACAGCGTAATTCAGACCAGCTAGCGCTCGACGAGCAATCCTCTAAGCAAAATCAAGCACAGAGATGCCGTGGCGTGGGCCCGCCGCGGTAGGATACTGATCAGCAATAGCGTTAACGGTGCGGCGTAGAGGGGCTATGGCCAAATCTTTGGGGAATCGACCGTCGTTGCCACCATGGCAAGCACTGTTCACGGTGGTAATGTTTATCTTCATGTATGGCCCCATCGCGGTGCTGGCTGTCTACAGCGTCAATGCGTCCCGATACGGCGCTGTTTGGGAGGGGTTTAGCCTTGTGTGGTATCGCCGCATGCTGAGCGATGTGAGGCTGCTGTCAGCCCTGCAGGACAGCCTGACAATTGCCGCGGTGGCCGTACTCATCTCTGCTGTGATTGGCACCATGATGGCGGTTGGACTGGCGCGCTATCGCTTTGTTGGAAAGGGTCTTTATCGGGGAGTCTCTTATCTACCCCTGATCGTGCCCGACATTACGATCGCCGTCTCGACGCTGATTTTCCTAGCTACCATGGCTATTCCCCTCAGCCTCTGGACCGTCATCGCCGCTCACACGGTGTTTTGTCTGGCCTACATTGCCGTTGTGGTCTCCACAAGGCTGTCCAGCATCAACCCCAATCTGCAGGAAGCAGCCCTGGATCTAGGGGCGACGCCGGTGCAGGCTTTTATCAAAGTGCTGCTGCCCGAGCTGATGCCGGCCATCGTGTCGGGATGCCTCTTGGCCTTCATCCTCAGCCTAGATGACCTCTTGATTTCAAGCTTTACGGCTGGCGGCGGCGCGAATCCACTCCCCATCGAGATTTTTAGCCGCATCCGGACAGGGGTCAAGCCCGATATCAATGCCCTTAGCGTTGTGCTAATTCTCAGCTCTGGTGCCCTTGCCTTCGTTGCGGAATATGTCCGGTATCGCAGTGTGCAGCAGCGATCGAATTAAAGCTTTGCTGCGGAGCGTCTGGATCTGTAGGCGTGATGAGAATGCTCCATCATTCAGCTCATTCTCATCATTGCCTCAGCCAAATCCGCCATGCTAGACCCAATCGGTCATGTTCTCTAAAGGCCAGGTGAAGCCCCATTGGTATGCATCGTATTTTGCGGCATAAGCTATTTTGGCTAGCGCTTTTAGCCAGTTTGGCGATCGCTATCTACTGCGGAGCAGGGTCCTTCTCCCTCGATCGCGATCAGCTGCATGGGCACTTTCAGCATGCTGATTGGGGGGTTGCCCTGTTCATCGTGGCTCACATCATTGCCACCATGGTGGGGTTGCCCGGAACGCTGCTGGTGATGGTGGGCGGCAGCGTCTTCGGACTGCTTTGGGGGACGCTTTGGTCGGTGATTGGTGCCACTCTGGGGGCGATCGCCGCCTTCTCCGTGGCGCGCTACCTGCTGCGGGATTGGATCGAGCAACGCTTCGCCACGTCACGCCACCTTCACCGGCTCAACGGGACTATCGGCGCAAATAGTCTGGTTTGTGTTGTGGTCACTCGCCTAGCTCCCGTCTCCCCTTTTAGCCTAGTCAACTTCCTGTTTGGCCTCACCCAAATTTCTCTGCAACCCTACGCCATTGGCACCTTAGTTGGCATCCTGCCGGGTACCTTGCTCTACACCTGGCTGGGTATTGCAGGCATGGAGGCTATTGACGGCGGCAGCATGGTCCCTATAGCGCTGGCGATCGCCGCCCTGCTGGGATTATCGGTACTGCCGTCTCTGGTGGCGTCCCATCGCCGTTAGCGCCCGCTGTGACGTTTTCAGTATCTGCGGCAGCTCCAGCATCGCCCTAGAGCATGGACCATCCCGTAAAATGGAAGCTCCATGCCGCATCATGTTCCTCTGTCATGCCCCAACTATCCACTCATTCATCCAACCCCGCCACAAGGCCAGCTAGCCCCTCCAACCACCCCGACAATCAATACGGCGATCGCGCCATTTCTGAAGCTGAGCAAGTGCTTGAAAAATGGCCCAGCCCGTCTAGCAATGCCTATGTCATTCACTTGGAGCATCCGGAGTTTACGGCGCTGTGCCCCCGGTCTGGCTACCCCGACTTCGGCACCATCGTGGTGGACTACCAGCCTGCTGAGTGGGTTGTAGAGCTGAAGGCATTTAAGCTCTACATCAACGCCTTTCGCGATCAGCGCATCAGCCATGAGGCCGTCGTCAACCAGATCAGCGATTTTCTCTGGCGCGAGCTGGAGCCTACTGGATTGCGGGTTATCGGAGATTTTACCCGGCGGGGTGGAGTGAAAACGGTCATTACTGTGTGTCGAGGCAGCACGGCTCTATTCGAACCCTATCGTGCTAACACTCTATAGGAGGCAAGTTTGTCATGGTTGACTATGCCAAAGCGATACAGACGTCGATGTACTGCAAAGAAATCTACCGCAGCTTTCCATCGGTGATGTTTCAAGACGTGAATGAGCCCATTTTGATCAGCGAACGGGCTGAAGAAATGAGCATTGACACCCAATGCGCAATATTGCCGAATGGGACGGCAGCCACCATCGTTTTCAGAGGCTCGGACTCAGACTATGACTGGGAAACCAACTTTGACACAGCGCAAGAGCGGGCAGAGTTTGACCGAAAGATTATCAAAGACGTGATTGTCGAGGAGGAGAGTCGGGAGCAAGACTACCCCTACGACGGCCAGAATAGCTCAGAGTCGCTGATTCATCGAGGGTTTACTGCCGCATACTTTGCCGTCAGGGATCAGCTCCATGCCTATATGGAACGCCACAACGTCACCAATATCACCGTAACGGGGCATAGCCTAGGGGGAGCGCTCGCCACCCTTTGCGCGGTGGACATTCAGTACAATTTTGCGGATCAATTAGACGGCATCGACGTCTATACCTATGGTTCGCCAAGGGTCGGCAATCGCGGATTTAGTGAGTCATACAATCAACGGGTTCCCAACAGTTATCGAATCGTCAATGGCGTTGACATCGTTCCTGCCCTACCGCGTTGGTGGCAGGGGAGATACGTCCATGTGGCTCAGGAGATTCGCATTGGCTCGCGGTTCACGTTTGACTTTGTCCGCGCTCGCATCAAGGACCACGGCATCGCCAATTACATCACGGCGTTGAAGCAATCAGCCCCTAGCTAATCACAGCACCCGCAAGACGCTGGGAACGGCGGCGATCGCGCTGCTCTGGCGAATTTGCTCAATAGCCGCCATGGCGTTTCCTTCCCGCACCTCGTGGGTCACCACGACAATTTCGGCCAGCTGATCCCGTAGGCCGATCTGCACCACAGACTCCAGGCTAACGCTGTGCTCTCCAAATGTTGAGCCTAGCTGACCAATGACGCCGGGATGGTCATTGGCCAACAGCCGCACGTAGAACCGGCTCACCAGCTCCGACACTGGGGTGACGGTGTGGGTATGGGTGTGGGTGTGGGACGGCGACAGCAGCGGATCGAGCAGGGGGGTGTTTGTGGCGGTGGTGACGCTGCTTTGGCCGAGCTTTAGCAGCGCGGCGACGTTGAGAATATCGGCGACAACGGCGCTTGCCGTCGGTCCGGCTCCGGCCCCCGGACCGTAGAACATGATCTGACCGACGGGATCTCCCTCCACCAAAATGGCGTTGTAAACATCATTGACGCTGGCCAAGGGGTGGCTTTGGGGCACTAAGGTGGGGTGAACGCGCACCTGCAGGCGGTCACCACTGCGGGTCGCGATCGCCAACAGCTTGATCACAAAATTCAGCCGTTCGGCATAGGCAATATCGGCGGCGCTCACCTGACGAATGCCTTCGCAGTGAATGTCGTCTAGGTCTACCCGTCCGCCAAAGGCCAAGGCAGCCAAGATCGAAATCTTATCGGCGGCATCAAGGCCATCCACATCCGCCGTTGGGTCGGCTTCTGCGTAGCCCAAGCGCTGGGCATCGGCCAAAATTGGGGCAAAGTCGCCGCCCTCTCGCTGCATGCGGGTGAGGATGTAGTTGGTGGTGCCGTTGACAATGCCGATGATGGTGTGGATTCGGTTCGCGCATAGGGAATGCTTCAGCGGCTCAATCACCGGAATGCCCCCACCCACGGCAGCCTCCAGCAGCACATAAACCCCAGCCGCCTCGGCAGCAGCAAAGATCTCTTCGCCATGGCGGGCAATCAGCGCTTTGTTGGCCGTGACCACATGCTTGCCGTGGGCGATCGCCTGCAGCACCAGGGAGCGGGCCGGTTCTAAGCCTCCAATCACCTCAACAACAATATCGACATCTGGGTCGCTGACAATCGCCGAGAGGTCGGTTGTCAGCAGCTCATTGGCTAGGTCTACCGGTCGTGGCTTATCGAGGGAGCGCACCCCCACCCGGCAAATCTTGATGTCCCGCAACAGCGGATGCCGACCCTCTGGATGCAGCAAAATATCCGCCGTGCCCGCCCCGACGGTTCCCAATCCCAATAGTCCAACGTTGAATGCCACAGCCCCATCTCTTGTCAGCAGTACGTGGATCAATTGTAGGGCTTTGCCAGCCCCGAAGCGACTTTGGTAAAATCACGGGGATTACAGGCTGACGAGGCGATCGCCCATGATGACGCAGGTACGCAATGCTATTAACGTGATCATCAGCATTGTGCTGGTGGGATTTATCGGGCTTAGCCTGATTCGTCTGGGGCTGTTTTGGCTCCACCGGCTAGGCTAGAGATGTTCTTTTGATATAGTTTCCTAAACTGACAACACCGTACTATGGCTGATCCCATCACTAAACCCATACGCGATCGCATCTGCACCCACATGAACGACGACCATGCCGAGGCGGTGCTGATGTACGCCAAGGCCCACGGCATTGACAATGCGATCGCGGCCCAGCTAATCAAAGTCGAGCCCCAATCCATGAGCCTGTTGGTGCAGACCGAAGATAAGACAGTGCCGCTGCAAATCCCTTTTGACCACGAGCTACAGGACTCAGAGGACGCCCATCAAACTTTAATTGCGATGGTCAAGACAGCGCGGACGACGCTGGCCAAATAACGTCAACCCACCCATAAAACGGTAGGGAGATGGCACTGCCATCTCCCTACCAAACCTGTCGGAATATCACGGACGAATTCAGAAACGCCGCGATCAATCCAAATTAATAGGTTTCAACGTGCCAGCGGTGGGCCTTCTTCATGGCGCGCTGGTACTCTTTCCAATCGACACCCTCTTTTTCCGCCTCAGCAGAAAGCGCTTCATCGATGCCGTCTTCCATGCCCTTCAGACCACAGATGTAGGTGTGGGTCTTCTCGTCTTTGATCATGCTCCATAGCTCAGCCGCATGCTCAGCAACGCGGTGCTGAATATACATCCTGCCGCCGTCATTGTTCTTCTGCTCACGGCTGATGGCATAGGTGAGACGGAAGTTGTCAGGATACTTCTCCTGCATTGTCTCTAGCTCCTCTTTATAGAGGATATTGGGCGTTGTTGGGATACCAAAGATCAGCCAGGACTTACCGCTGTAGCTGTCGTACTCAGGGTTGAGCTGGCGCTCTTCGTCCTTAAACATGCGCCATAGATAAGCCCTAAACGGCGCGATTCCTGTTCCCGTCGCCATCATGATGATGTTGGCGTCCTCATCGTCCGGCAGCAGCATTTCCTTGCCCACAGGACCGGTGATTTTCACCTCTTCCCCAACCGGCAAATTGCACAGGTAGGTTGAACATACTCCCTTCACCGTCTCACCGCTGTCGGGATCCTTATACTCTAGCTGGCGCACACAGAGGGAGACCGTATCATCATCTAGCTTGTCGCCATGGCGCGTAGAGGCGATGGAATAGAGGCGCAGCTTGTGGGGTTTGCCCTTCTCGTCAGTTCCCTCGGGAATAATGCCGATACTCTGGCCCTCTAGATAGCGCATGTCGCTATTGGAGACATCGAAGGTGATATGTTGCACATCGCCAGACCCCCCCTCACCCACGAGAGCATAGTTCTCCGCGCACTTCCCCATCAGCGGGGTTTTGGGGCGATAGATATTAACCGGAATGTCTTTCTTCTCTTTGGCTTGAGTCATTGATTTTGTCTTTCCTTGATTTGCTGTGCTACCGTTGCTGCCGCTAACCAAAGCCTGCGTCGCACCGTCATCCGTGATAGAACGAATGCTGACAATTTTGCCGCCCATCCGAGTGATCCGCCGCATCGCCTCATTCATCCGATCGTACGGAACAGTGACGAGTGTGGTACCACTTCGGCGGATAGGATAATTTGTGCGATCGCTGACGGAGTTCTGACGTAGACCCTCCACTTCATAGACGAAGAGCCGGCTGCCGTACGCCGTGTTGTTAGAGCTTCCGCCTACTGCACTCGGGTTATACATAGCTTTATCCAAAAATGCCTTTACGTGCTGTACATTGAATCTGACGTGACTCACGCGCCACTGCCTTTGCTCAATTTTGCCAGGGACCGCTGTCCAGTATGCTCCCGCACCATTGGGAGTAAGGGCCTCGGCAATAGAGCAGTTTTCATTAGATTATCATTGCAAAGCCACCCCAATAAAGTGGCTCAGCGTCGCACATGTCCGCATTCTAGTGATAACTCAAACCAGCTTGGGAGCCGCTGGATCTTTTGGATCTTCACGGTTTATTCCAAAATCCCTGAATTGAGTCCGCTGTAGTAAAGGCCGGCAACAGGATTGTTGGTTGCGTGAACAGGTCACACAAGATGACGTCAGCCATCTGCAGCCAGTAGCCTAGCAAGATTCCAGCCCCCAGTCTGTTAGCAATGTTGCCGTTTGGACGGGGGAAGCAGAATCCGTCTAGAAATCCTTGACATTTTGGCCGCTTATAGCCATTGTGAGTTCCCGCTCTTCAAACGGCGCGATGGCCGACTCGTTTCGTCGGCTCGCTTGGTCAATCTCAGACCAAATGAGCCTTGTAGTGGGGATCGGCTTCTGGTAATATCAACCATGACGTTTAGTACTAAATACTTACGACGTATTGGTACATGCTCTATCCACTCCAGTCCGTTTTACTACGGTTGATTTTTTATGGCTTTTGGCAAAATCGTCAGTGGCCTTTGCTCAGTGGAGTTGTTCAATCGACTACGGATGAGCTATGGTTGCTGCGCTTTCTCTGGATGTCGTAACGTGTGGAGCATCGAGCTTGTATGGGGATCGCCTTGACGACAGCGTCCACGCAATTGGTTGATGTAATCAGCGATGCGCCTGCTGGTATTGTGTGTGTGTAGCGTCCTGTGTGATTTTTTTGCGTGAGTTGGTTCACGTAGGGCCGTTGGGGAGCTAGGGCGGCTTTGCTCAATCCTAGCGTCTGGATTAGATGTTTTGCCGTTGTTTCATAGTTTGTTCATAGTTTAGTAAGACCGTTTTGTTGAGGGAGCCTAATGAGTAAGCCAGACCGGGTGGTTTTGATTGGTGTTGCCGGAGACTCCGGATGCGGCAAGTCCACATTCTTGCGCCGCTTAAGCGATATCTTCGGTGAAGAGTTTATGACAGTCATCTGTTTGGATGATTATCACAGCCTAGACCGCAAAGGTCGGAAGCAGGCCGGTGTGACCGCCCTAAATCCGAAAGCAAATAACTTTGACCTGATGTACGAGCAGATCAAGGCGCTTAAGGCGGGGCAGGCCATCGACAAGCCAATTTATAACCATGAAACTGGCGAGCTTGATCCTCCGGAACGCATTGAGCCCAACCATGTTGTCGTCATCGAAGGGCTACACCCCATGTACGACGAGCGGGTGCGCGAGCTGCTCGACTTCAGCGTCTACCTCGACATCGGTGACGAGGTCAAGGTGGCTTGGAAGATTCAGCGCGATATGGCGG
>JBARYO010000475.1:0-2362 GCA_049647905.1 Elainellaceae cyanobacterium
GCATAGTCTTGGGTCTTTTCCTTTCGCATTAGTCGCTTACGTGAGTCGACATCCACCACATCTTCGAAGATGGGTAGACGGCCATCAACGCATTGCGCCACATCCTGCCATGCAAACGCAAGCCTGCCTAGCTGGCCAGTGGCGCTCTCGCACAAGACGCTGGGGGGCTGGAGCTGCTGAAACGTTTTGACCCGGAAGACGTGGATGTGTTGCATCGTTTGTAGCGGCAGCACTCGGGCTGGAATACCGGCCTGCTGGAGCTGCTGAGCACAGCAGCGGAGAGCGTCGAGTTCCCCCACGCTGTGAAAGCGCCATCCTCGCCTAGGGAGCTGAGTTTTCGCCGTATAGCGGTCAATGGCCATGAGCTGAGAGAATGCCTCGACTGCGCGATCGCGATCGGGGGCGGGCTGCAGCACCAAAATTGCTTCAGCGGCTGTAGTGATGGGTTGAGCTGCTGGTGTGCCGATGCTGTTGCCCTGGTTGACCGGGCGCTGGGCGGGCAGTGCGGCGGCAGCGAGCCGCTCTAGTCCCCGCCTTGCCTGCCCGAGGACCTGACGGTTGGGGGTCATTTGCAACAGCTGATGGTAGACGGCCCGAGCGCTGTCGGGTCGGTTAGACAGCTCATGAAGCTGTCCCGCGTAGAGCTGGACCCAGGGGTTGTGGGGCTGCTCCTTTAGCAAGGGCTGCAGGAGATGATGGGCCTGGGCATAGTTTCGCTGCTTGATGGCGGTAGCAACCTGGTCAATCATGGAGTTCTGGGCTCCGATTTGCTTGTGCGTCCTGCGGGTTGTGCTGGTCACAGGCTGCTGCAATGAGCACCATCGCCGCAACGGGAGCGGTGACGGCGCGCAAAACACGGCGACCTAGACTGACAGGATGGTATCCAGCCGCGATCGCCAGATCTAGCTCTGCCGCTGTCCATCCCCCTTCAGGACCAACAGCCACCACAATCGTTTCTGACATAGGGATGGTTTGAATATAGGTCAATAGATGGGCGGCTGAGCGCCGCGCGGCGCAGATGATCCGAACTGCGGTGGTGGGCGCAGTGCTCAAACCGCGGTGCCCAGCTTCTGGCATGGCGCCTTGCTGTATCGCCGCCGTGAAGGGCTGCACCTCTGCCACCCGAGGCCAATGCTGGCGTTCAGACTGCTCAGCCGCTTCCTGGGCGACGCGCTGCCAGCGCTGGCGTTTTTGGGCACTGGGCTTAAGGATCACGCGATCGCTCACGATGGGCTGAATTCCGTAGACGCCAAGCTCTGTAGTTTGCCGAATCACGTCCTCCATCCCCGTTTTTGGCATTGCTGTCTGGAGGATCACCCGGCAGGCCAGCTCCGTCGGGGCGCTGTAGGCGGCAAGCACCGTAGCGCAGTCCTCGCCGCTTAGCTCTACAACCCAGCTCTGGTCTTGTTCATCTAGCGCAATAAAGCGATCGCCGTTGCGCAGACGCAACACACGGCCCAAATAGTGCTTCTGCTCTACCGTCAGCTGAAGTTTGCTGTTGCGGTGCTGCTGCGTTGAAATAGCGATACGCTGTAAGCTTGGCATAGCTAAACTGACCACGGGGTGAATCACCGAAGCCGCGCTGTAGATAGACTATGGGCGGCGTAGGTAGGGAAACTACTCCTGTCGCTAGGCTTGCAATTCTGGAGAGAGTCCTCTAGTGTCTAGTATGATTCAGATGCCGTCTATACGCCTACCTTCATCTAACTCCGTCACGTTCGATAGATTGCGAATAGCGTCATGTTGCTCTTCAATTAGGTGTAATCAAATAGCTCTTAAGGTGCGATTATGGAATCCGATATAAACCAAGATACTCCCGACATCGCTACCGGTGTTGGTCCTACCCCCGATAGCGAAACGCCTCCCACAACCCCTGTGTATGGCTCAGAGCCTGCAGCATTCAGCGATCCCGCTGCCGCTAGCCGCACCACCCCATCGACTGGCGTTGGGGAGACAAAGGAACAGTGGCAAAAGATAGGTGAACAGACGTCGGTCTTTCTAGCCGAGTTGCCAAGATACGTCTCTGAATTCTTCAGACAGTACAGACGGCCCATTCTCACCGTTGGCCTGATCCTGGGCACGATTTTGCTGTTCAAAGTTGCTCTGGCCATCTTAGGTGCTATCAATGACATCCCACTTTTAGCCCCCACGTTTGAGCTGATCGGCATTGGCTATGCCATCTGGTTTGTCTACCGCTATCTGCTTAAAGCCTCAAACCGTGCTGAGCTGTCTCAGGATGTTGCGGCGGTCAAGGCTCAGATTTTAGGTGGAACAGATCGCCTGTTGGACCGGTTTTCCTCTGAGGATAAGGCCGTTAGATAGGACGCCTACAGGGCGTTGGTTCACTTGTTAGGAGTGACCG
>JBARYO010000476.1:0-4865 GCA_049647905.1 Elainellaceae cyanobacterium
AGACGCCAAATCGATTTCCAATCCCACGATGCCGCCTGAAGCATCAAAATCAACGACAACATCAGGCGCGATTTCTTCTGACTCTGTGCCGAGGTTAGCATTTAGCCGAATCGATAGTGTCTCAGTCTCTGAAAAGTACTCGATTCTCATGGTTCTAAGCCCCTCCGGAGGCAAGAACGAAAATTGCGGTCAAAGTAGGCCGTTGTTTTCATTTTGCCTTAGCTAAGGTGCCCTGATCTCAAGCCCCTATTGCGTCTGCCCTGCCGCTTAGAACAACATTTTTGGCTCAAAGCGCGACGTTTCGCAGGCGGCAGGGCGCGTAATTATCCTAATGCAGAACAACAGAGAGGGCTAGGGTGAGGTGTACTTCGTCAGCACCCGCATCACCTTGCCCTCAGTCGCCGCTGGCATCGGGTCCGTCCACTCCCGCACCTCCGCATACCCCAGCTGGTGCAGCCGGTAGCGGCAGGCCTCCACCGCCTCCAAAGACCCCACCGCAATCAGCATCAGCACATCCGGGTTCTCCGAAAGCGTCTCCGGAAACCCGATGCGGCCATAGGCTTCAAACGTCATAATCCTATTCTCCTGTGATGGTTTGAGGAAAGGCGCTCAAACCAGTAGCCCCCCCATGCCAGGAGAAAGCAGGGCGACTCTCAAGTAAAATCTTGACAGTCTCCATGCTGGTCACTTCAGCTTTGGGGATTAGTCTCCTGGTCGTGCGATCTCACTTCCAGGGGACGCGGCTACCTTTGAGCGCCGCAACTACAAGATGCAAATGCATCTCATAGACAGGAATCGTAGCCGATGTTGGCAACTCATGCAAGCGATCGCCGCCATTTGCAACTATCATCAAACGTCCACCTCAGATTGCGCCCCGTGGCGACCATAGCAGCGCGGACAGCTCACCGCCGGTTCATACAGCGGCGACCCCTGGTCTTCTGGTGAAACAGGATTGCCGCAGGCGTAGCACAACACATGGGTTCCCGCCGCCAAGCCATGGGTGACGGCCACCCGCTGGTCAAACACAAAGCATTCCCCATCCCACAAGCTCTTATCCGGCGGCACCGCGTTTAGGTAGGCTAAAATGCCGCCCTCCAGGTGATACACCTGGTCAAACCCCTGCCGCCGCAGATAGGCCGTGGCCTTCTCGCAGCGGATGCCCCCGGTGCAAAACATCGCCACTTTGCGGTGCTGAGCTGGGTCAAGGTGCTGCTGGGCATAGTCCGGGAAGTCCCGAAATGAGGCGATATCGGGGTTGACGGCTCCCTGGAAGGTTCCTATGGTGACCTCATAATCGTTGCGGGTGTCGATTAAGGTCACCTCTGGGTCTTGAATCAGTTCATTCCACTGCTCTGGCGAGACATAGATCCCGGCTTGGGTTTCAGGGTCGACATCTGCGACCCCGAGGGGAACCAGCTCTGCTTTGAGCCGCACCTTCATGCGCTCGAAGGGCGGGGCAGTGGCGGTGGCTTCCTTGTGCTGTAGGTCCCTCAGACGAGGATCGGCCCGCAGGCGGGACAAGACGGCGTGAACCTTATCAGCCGCTCCAGCAATCGTCCCGTTGAGGCCCTCCTCGGCAAGCAAGATGGTCCCTTTAACCGCGTGAGCCTCACATTGGGCCAATAGCTCGGTCTGCTGCTCAACGTAGTCGGGCAAACGAACAAACTTATAGAACGTGGCGATCAGAACAGTCATGGTGTCGCGTCTGGGCTTGCGTCATCGGGGCGGTAAGGCGGAATCAGCGTGCGGTCTGGACTATCGGCATCATCGTCGTTAGCCTCCGGGGAGGAATCCTCTGCCGTTGTGCTGTTATCCGCTACTGGGTCTTCTGGCCCATCTTCTGATGCTGAATCGCGATAGCTATAGGTATAGATTGAGCCCGAGCGGGAGACGGCTTTTGGCTCTGCCGGAACCTCATAGATGTCGCGTGGTGGGGCGGTTTCGGGTGGCGTGGGCGCGTCGGTTGGCTCATCGTCGTCCCAGTTGTTCCAGCCCTCAGCGTCATCAGCGTCATCCCCATCGGCCACCGGATCTACTCCAGCCGCAGGGTTGGGCTGAGCCGCGCCGCCGCGCCTTGCGGCAGCCACATCAAACTGGTCAATTTCGGCCTCGTCGCCGTAGTCGACGATGTAGTCCTCGTAGTCCGAATCTGAGTCAGGACTGTCATCACGGTATTGGCGATCGCCATTGTCATAGCTACCATCGTTATAAGGTGGCTCGTAGAGTGGCTCAGGCGGCGCACTGTCGCTATCGTATGACTCTTCTCCTACAACCTCATCTGGTTCAGCGGTATTGGCATATTGGTCGCTGGTATAGCCGTCGTCAACGTAGTGCTCGTCGGCGTAGCGCTCGTCGGTATGGCGCTCGTCGGCGTAGCGCTCGTTACTGTAGGTCTCCTCCTCGTAAGCGCTTCTAGGCTCATCCCTCTGGGAATACTCGTCTGAGTAGCCTATGGGCGATCGCTCGGCAATAGGACGTTCTGATGGCGCGGGTTCTTCATAGCCCGACCAGTCATTCCAGTCTTCTTCACCACCGACCCCGCCACGCCCATCGCGCCCATCGCGAGATGGGGCAACGTCGATCGGATCCACCTCCACTACGACATCAACGTCACGACTCGACGCGCGGTACGGCGGTGGCTCCGGCTGATAGCGATTATTTTGTTGACGGTCGCTTTGGCGGCGATCGCTGCCAAAGTCTGCCCAGTCCTGCCGGGGTTGAGAAAAGCTGTCCCAGCTGTCTTGGGTTTTACCCTGAGCTTGTCGCGGTGATCGAGAGGCCGTCGAGGAGACAGACCCATTGGAGAAGGGGCGGTACACCGGATCGCGGTTCTCGTCGCCGTCGTCATTGCCGTAGTCATCGCCGTCGTCTGGGTCATCTAGCTCGCTGGCGTCATCTACGTAGGGGTTGGTTCGCTTGCCCCAGCGCGATCGCCCCTGCGGACCAGTCTTTGATCCTCGTGACACACCCCCTGAATATCCGCCGCCATCCAGCGTATCGTCTTCCACATAGCGCTGACGCATCTGCTCCTCGTCAGCGTAACGGGCGGCATCCCAAGGCCGGCGACCAGAGGGCGATCGCGGGGTGAGCAGCTGCAGCAGTACGGCAACCAGCAGCACCGTCAGCGCGCCAGCCAGCAGTGCCCCAATCACCCACAGCGCCATAGGTAACGCCGCCGTCTGCGCTCCAAACAAAACCAGGGGCACAACAGGAGCCCAGTTTTCTATGGCGAAAACAGCGAGGATGGCTAGAATCAGCAGGCCAAACAGTAGTAC
The DNA here is from genome assembly GCA_049647905.1 of Elainellaceae cyanobacterium. Taxonomy (GTDB): domain Bacteria; phylum Cyanobacteriota; class Cyanobacteriia; order CAKZMO01; family CAKZMO01; genus JBCCAG01. The sequence goes on from JBARYO010000476.1 coordinate 3,276, forward strand.
CACGGCGCTCTCCCAAATCGTGTCGGTTCGGTAGCGACTCCTACCTCTATAATGACCTACCGTTGCGCATCGGCGTCTAAGTGCCCCCGCCATCGGTTGAGCGGCACGCACTGGATGTCGAACTGATCTAGGGCTCGGGCCACGACGAAATCGACTAAATCATTGATGGTCTGCGGTTTATGGTACCAGGCCGGAATGGCTGGCACGACGCGAACGCCAGCCTCAGCCAAGGTGGTCAAGTTACGCAGGTGAATTAGGCTGAACGGCGTTTCCCGAGGCACAATCACCAGCCGCCGCCCTGCCTCCTTCAGCTGCACGTCGGCTGCTCGCTCTAGCAAATCTGAGCTGAGGCCATTGGCAATTTTTGCCACGGTGCTCATGCTGCAGGGCATAATCAGCATGCCCTGGGTGCGAAAGGAGCCGCTGGCAATCGACGCACCCACATCACCCCAGGGGTGGCAGTGCAGCTTTCCGGCTGTATCAACACCAGACTGCTCGCGCCAAAACTGCTCTTGCTGCTCGGACTCCATTGGCATCCGAATGCCGTCCTCAGCTTGCCACACCATGTAGGCCGACTTAGACGCGACCAGCTCCACAGCACAGTCTGCCATAAGTAAAAACTTAACGGCGCGCACGGCGTAGATCAGGCCAGATGCGCCGGTGACGCCAAGGATGAGGGGGGAGGGTGTAGACACAGGACTCGAATGGGGGGAACCGATACAGGACTATGGCCGTAGGGATAAGGCACTGCCCCATCCCTCCCAGATCTAAATCCTAGTCCTCATAGCCATTGTCATCACCATTGGTGCCATTCCCCTCCTCGTCAAAGTCATCATCCTCTAAATCACTTTCTGAGGCTTCACTACCGCCGCCTACGGCAACCAGGTCAATCTGCTGGCGGTAGTAGTCCACGCTCTTGACTTGCACTTCAACGCGATCGCCCAGACGGTACTGCTTGCGGTTTTTGCGGCCCACCAGCTTTTGCTGACGGGAGCGGTACTCATACCAGTCATCTTTGAGGGAGCTGACATGGACCAAACCTTCCACCAGCAGCTCTTCAATTTCTACAAAGAAGCCGTAGGACTGCACCCCGGTGATGAGGCCGTGGAACGACGACCCGGTGTGCTGCTGCATAAACTCGGCTTTTTTCAAGCCTTCTAGGTCGGCTTCAGCATCCTGCGCCTTGCGCTCTTGGTCTGTCAGCTGGCTTGCAACCATCGTAAAGACCTCTTCAAGCTCGGCTTGGCGCTTTGTGGGCAAAACGTTCCAGCTGATTTTGCCATGGCAAGAGGAGTGACGCAGGTTGACCCGCTCTTTGGAGCGAGCCGAGCGGCGATCGCGGCCTTGGCTGAAGACGGAATGCAGTACCCGATGGACCAACATATCGGGGTAGCGCCGGAGGGGTGCTGTGAAGTGGGTGTAGCCATCGTTGAGGGCGAGGCCAAAGTGGGGACCGGGCTTGACGCTGTAGTTAGCTGGCTTCAGGGTATCGAGCAGCAAGTAGGTCAGCACCTTCTCTGCCTTGGACTGGGCGAACTGCTGTGTCAGCCGCTGGTAGTCCTTTGGCTGCACCAAGTCTTCCTGCTCCAG
>JBARYO010000477.1:0-6426 GCA_049647905.1 Elainellaceae cyanobacterium
TGGCCAATGCCGAAGTTGGTGCGGTACATGTGACCGGCAATGATGAACAGAACCGCGATCGCCAGATGGTGATGGGCCATGTCCGTCAACCACAGAGACTCCGTCTGGGGATGGAAGCCACCTAGGAACGTGAGAATTGCGGTGCCTGCTCCCTGAGACGTGCCAAAGATATGGCCAGCCGTATCAGGGTTTTGGGCGTACACGCCCCAGTTGCCGGTGAAGAACGGTGCCAGACCCGCCGGATGGGGCGGCGTGGAGAGGAAGTTATCCCAACCCACATGCTGACCCCGAGACTCAGGGATAGCAACGTGCACCAGGTGCCCTGTCCAAGCCAAGGAGCTGACGCCAAATAGACCAGCCAGGTGGTGGTTCAGGCGAGATTCAGCGTTCTTGAACCAAGACAAGCTTGGGCGGAACTTGGGCTGCAAGTGCAGCCAGCCTGCGAACAGGAACACAGCAGACAACAGCAGCAGGAAGACTGCGCCGGTGTACAGCTCGCCATTTGTCCGCATACCGATGGTGTACCACCAGTGGTACACACCGGAGTAGGCGATATTGACCGGACCAGCTGCGCCGCCTTGGGTGAAGGCGTCTACAGCAGGCTGACCGAAGTGGGGATCCCAAATCGCGTGGGCGATGGGACGGACATTGAGCGGATCTTTGCTCCACTGCTCGAAGTTACCGTGCCAAGCAACGTGGAACAGGCTGCCCGAGGTCCACAGAAAGATGATTGCGATGTGGCCGAAGTGGGAGGCGAAGATCTTTTGGTAAAGATTCTCCTCCGTCATGCCGTCATGGCTTTCAAAGTCGTGAGCCGTGGCAATCCCGTACCAGATCCGACGCGTGGTCGGATCCTGCGCTAGGGCTTGGCTAAATTTAGGGAATTTAGTTGCCATTGTTAGTTACGTCCTCCTCATGCTCATCCAGACACGGCAATGATTCGGGCTAGGAAGAACGCCCACGTCGTGACGATGCCTCCCAGTAGGTAGTGCGCTACGCCAACCGCTCGACCCTGAATAATGCTCAGAGCGCGGGGTTGAATCGCAGGTGCAACCTTTAGCTTATTGTGAGCCCAGACAATGGACTCGATTAGCTCTTGCCAGTAGCCTCGTCCGCTGAATAGGAACATGAGACTGAATGCCCAAACAAAGTGCGCACCTAGGAACAGCAATCCGTAGGCGGATAGCGCCGATCCGTAGGAGCCGATTACGTTAACGGCTTGAGCCCACAGGAAGTCCCGCAGCCAACCGTTAATACAAATCGCACTCTGGGCAAAGTTACCTGCCGTGATGTGGGACACCGAACCATCCGGTGCTACCGTCCCCCAAACATCTGACTGCATCTTCCAACTGAAGTGGAATATGACAATCGATAGGGAGTTGTACATCCAGAACAAGCCTAGGAACACATGGTCCCAACCAGAAACCTGGCAGGTGCCGCCCCGACCTGGACCGTCGCAGGGGAACCGGAAGCCCAGTTCAGCTTTATCGGGAATCAGGCGAGAGCTGCGGGCGTAAAGCACACCCTTCAGCAAAATCAGCACCGTCACGTGAATCGTAAAGGCGTGGATGTGGTGAACCATAAAGTCCGCAGTGCCAAGGGCAATGGGCATCATGGCAACCTTTCCACCCACTGCGACCACATCGCCACCAAACGCAAAGCTCGCGGGAGCTAAAGCATTGGGAGCAGTAGTACCAGGGGCTAGCATGTGCAGGTTTTGCACCCACTGAGCGAACACTGGCTGCAGCTGAATCGCTGTATCAGAGAACATGTCCTGAGGACGACCCAACGCACGCATGGTGTCGTTATGGATGTAAAGCCCAAAGCTATGGAAGCCAAGGAAGATACAAACCCAGTTGAGATGGGAGATCAGCGCATCCCGCTGACGGAGCATCCGGTCCAGCAGGTTGTTGACGTTCTTGGCCGGGTCATAATCCCGCACCATGAAGATGGAGCCGTGGGCACCTGCGCCAACAATCAGGAAGCCGCCGATCCACATGTGGTGGGTAAACAGCGAAATCTGCGTGGGGTAGTCCGTCGCCAAATAAGGATATGGCGGCATGGCATACATGTGCTGCGCCACGATGATCGTGAGCGAGCCCAGCAGCGCCAGGTTAACTGACAGCTGCGCATGCCAAGAGGTGGTCAGAATTTCATATAGACCCTTATGGCCTTCGCCCGTAAAGGGACCCTTATGATTTTCTAGAATCTCTTTGATACTGTGACCGATGCCCCAGTTGGTGCGGTACATATGGCCCGCGACCAAAAAGAGCACAGCGATCGCCAGGTGGTGGTGCGCTGTATCCGACAGCCACAATCCGCCAGTGACGGGGTTGAGGCCACCTTTAAAGGTGAGGAAGTCGGCATACTCGCCCCAGTTCAAGGTAAAGAAGGGAGTCAATCCCTTCGAGAAACTGGGGTATAGCTCCGCCATCAAGCTGGAATTCAGGATGAATTCATGAGGCAGAGGAATCTCATCGGGAGATACACCTGCATCTAGCAGCTTGTTGATGGGCAGCGAAACATGAATCTGGTGACCGGCCCAGCTCAAAGAACCTAGACCCAGCAAACCTGCTAGGTGGTGGTTGAGCATGGACTCGACGTTTTGGAACCACTCGAGCTTAGGAGCCCGCTTGTGGTAGTGGAACCAGCCCGCAAACAGCATCAGACCCGCCATTACGAGACCACCGATGGCCGTCGCATAGAGCTGAGTCGAATTTGTAATACCGGAGGCGCGCCAGAGCTGGAAAAATCCAGAGGTAATCTGGATGCCCTTGAAGCCACCGCCGACATCGGCATTCAAAATCTCTTGACCAACAATAGGCCAAACAACCTGCGCACTGGGTTTGATGCCAGTGGGGTTGGTTAGCCAAGCTTCATAATTTGAGAACCGAGCGCCATGGAAATACATGCCGCTCAGCCAGATAAACACAATGGCTAAATGACCGAAGTGAGCGCTGAAGATCTTTCGGGAAATATCTTCCAGATCACTGGTATGACTGTCAAAGTCGTGAGCGTCCGCATGAAGATTCCAAATCCAAGTGGTGGTTTTGGGACCTTTAGCCAAGGTTCTGTCAAAGTGGCCCGGCTTTGCCCACTTCTCAAATGAAGTAGGAACCGGATCTTTGTCGACGATAACCTTAGCCTTTGCGTCTCGCTCCCGTGGGGTAATTGTCATTAGAGACTCTCCTCTCTGTAGACAAGGAACGATTGAACCCGGCCCCCAAAAGCGTGTCCGTCGCTAGCCGAACGAGCGTATTGCTCGCGCCTTGTCTTGCATGATGACCAGATGGCGATATCAGAAAAGTAAGACGTCAAAACAACCTACATCCGAATAGACGACAGCCACACCAAGATCCTCTACATTTAATTCTCTGTGCAGAATCCAAGTTTGAATCGGATTGCCAGAGCCGAAGAGGCGGAGCCTCAAACGTTGAAGCCATATAAGCCTCAAGGTTCAAGCCCCTATCAGGGACGGGCCTTTCGAGCATTATAGTGCTGTATTCGACACCTCCCCGAGTTGATTTAACAATAATTCAAACAGCGGAATCCTTTGACTTTCCTACTCTGTATCTCTTTCAGCACACTCATCACTCAACCCAAAGGGGCTAAAACGATACAAATCGAAATATCGCTGGTAACTTCGATGTTATTGGGCTAAGCATGTGCGATCGCCATCCGACGGTAGTTACTCAACCGATGTTGCGGTCCAACCCGAGATCGTCACCCTTGCTCTGAAGGCTTAAATGCGCAGCCTAAACGTTATGGTGGGAGGGCTACACTCTACGACGGATACTGTTGAGGTAGTCTGCTGAGCGGTTATTAGGAGGGATTATCTGTGAATGACTGGCATCGAATCCTGCAGCGATTTATGCACCGAGGTTTGGCTCAACGCCTGTTCCGACATCTTCGGCCTGTTCTCGTTGTCCTTTTAGTAATAGCGATCAATATTAGTCTCATCGGCTGTAGTAGCTCTGGGGGCGATCGCGTGGCGTCTAGTCGTTCCAATGCTCGAAGCGGCCCGAATACGCTGCAGGAAGTGCCCCCCCCGGCGACCCTTCAAGCGTTAGGGAAAGAGATCGATATTGAGCCTCAGGTTCGCATCACCAGCCCCAGAGCTGACGAGACGCTTCAGGATGATCGGGTGACAGTGCGATTTCGAGTGACAGATTTTCCGGCCTTTAAGGACAAAGAGCTGGAGATGGGGCCTCACCTCCATGTGATTGTCGACAACCAGCCTTATCGAGCGGTATATGATCCCGGTGAGCCTCTAATTCTTGAGGATTTGTCTCCTGGAACCCATACTGTTCGAGCGTTTGCATCCCGTCCGTGGCATGAGAGCTTCAAAAATGCGGATGCCTATGATCAAGTTCAGTTTCATGTCTTTACCCAGACCCCTAGCCTAGACCTAGACGGGCCACTGCTCACGTATAGCCGTCCTAAGGGGGAGTATGGGACAGAGCCCGTCATGCTGGACCTGTATCTCCAGAACGTGTCGCTGCCTTCCGTAGTGCAGAGCGATGCCGCTGATGCCGTTAAGGACGCCTCAGATTGGAAAGTGCGCTGCACCATCAACGGCCAAGCGTTTACCTTCAATACATGGGAACCCATCTATCTAGAAGGATTGAAGCCTGGCAAGAACTGGGTCCAGCTTGAGCTATTGGACAAGAACGATGAGCCCATTAACAGCCCCTACAACAACATCGCTCGTCTAATTACGGTTGCACCTAATAGCAACGACACCCTATCAAAACTCATGCGTGACGAGCTGCCTATTGAGGAAGCGCGTGCCATCATTACTCCAGGCTATAAACCGCCTGCAGCTGTTCCCCAGATAGAGTCGCCAGTTACAAAAGCCCCGACTACAGATATCCCGACTACAGATACCCCGACTACAGATGCCCCAGTCATGGAGCCTTCAGAGGTCAAGGGATCGAAAAAAGCTAGCTCGAGCGCAGATATCACCATAGATCCTCCCGAACCCGCTAGCTTACCGAAGACAGATGTCTTTCCGCCCGGACTCTTGATCGAAGAGACGCTGCCGGAGATCGCACCAGCCGCTCCTAATGGAACTCCTGAGCCGGAAGGCCAAGCTATGCCAAGAGAGGATAACCTCGATAGTCAATCCGCAGCGTTGCTCACCACTAGCGACAGTGCAGAGCGCGGTACTGAAGAGACTGAATGATGGCGACATTATGACGCTGCCCGAGGCCATTTCCAATAGGTTTGCCGTGCCGTAGAGACGTTGAACATATCCTACGTAGCGCAGCAATGGGGACACCGCACAAATTTTTGTGGCGCGATCGCGCCACAAAAGGAGCACCTTGCAATGCTTCGAAATCATTCGTTACATTTCTTCATTGATTCACTCAAAACATAAACATTGGTTATACAAACTCAAAGAAGATTGGAAGTTGAGCTTATAGAGTTGTTGCCAATTCCTGATATAGTTTTTCTAAATCAGCGATTTGGCAGCAGTCTGTTTGAGGAAATTAATTCGTCAATACACCACGGGTCAAATACATGGCGATGGACTGAACCCAAATCGAATTTGGGCTGCCTGAGTTTGCTTGCAAGAGCTGCCACTTTCAGACCACGATGTGTTGAAATATGTGTCGTCTAGCAATGTGTTTGTTGGCGGCCTATTTGTCTTGACAGTGCTTTGAGTTGTAGGACGTTGAATAACCTAAATGAAGGGAGATAGAAGCTAGATATGTCATATTCTCAATCGAGAACTCAGTCCAAGTCAGGCTATGAGGCCGGAGTTAAGGACTACAAATTAACCTATTACACACCGGACTACACGCCTAAGGATACCGATATCTTGGCGGCGTTCCGGGTAACGCCTCAGCCTGGCGTCCCTCCTGAAGAGGCCGGCGCAGCAGTAGCGGCAGAATCCTCCACAGGGACTTGGACCACCGTATGGACCGACCTCCTTACCGACCTCGATCGCTACAAGGGTCGCTGCTACGATATCGAGCCGGTTCGCGGCGAAGATAGTCAGTTCATCGCTTATATTGCTTACCCCCTAGATCTGTTTGAGGAAGGCTCGGTCACTAACCTGCTCACCTCCATCGTGGGTAACGTGTTTGGCTTCAAGGCCCTCAAGGCCCTACGTCTAGAGGACCTGCGCATCCCCGTCGCTTACCTCAAGACCTTCCAAGGCCCGCCCCACGGCATCACTGTTGAGCGCGACAAGATCAACAAGTACGGTCGTCCTCTGCTGGGCTGCACCATCAAGCCAAAGCTAGGTCTATCCGCTAAGAACTACGGTCGTGCGGTGTATGAGTGCCTGCGCGGCGGTCTCGACTTCACCAAAGATGACGAGAACATCAACTCCCAGCCGTTCCAGCGCTGGCGCGATCGCTTCTTGTTTGTGGCAGACGCCATCCACAAGGCCCAGGCCGAGACCGGTGAGATCAAGGG
>JBARYO010000478.1:0-3110 GCA_049647905.1 Elainellaceae cyanobacterium
CTCTTCTAGTACCTGGTCCACCTGCAGAGCCAGATAGTTGCCGGCACTGCGCAGAACAACAATAGAGACCGTGTCATCGTCTTGACTACCGCCGTAGACGCTGCCGCGACTAATGGTCCGGTTAAATTTCAGCAGGCTAGAAAGGGGACGGAACGGCAGCAGCCTCTCTCGCCAAGGAATGCAGGTTTGACCAGAGTCATTCTGCTGAATGCGCTCTTTGCTGACGTCAAACATGTCTTCAACCCCGTCCATGGGGAAAGCAATCCGAGCGCGATCGCTGACGCACAGCAGTGCCTTCGAAATGCTAAGGGTAAGGGGAAGCCGAATGGTAAAGGTTGTTCCTTGACCGAGAGCAGAATCGATATTGACCGCACCGCGAACTTCGCTCAAGCTCGTGCGGACCACATCCATTCCCACGCCGCGACCCGCAAAATCATCAGCCTGATCTCGCGTGCTAAATCCATGGCGGAATAGGAGGTCATAGGTGTCCATCTGGGACATGGTCTCTGTCTCATCAGCGGAAATCAGACCCCGCTGCAGCGCTTTTTCCTTCACCGTTTCGCCATCAATGCCTGCGCCGTCATCCGTTACAGAGATGATGGTTTGATTTCCTTGGTGAAACGCGCGCACTGTAATCTGCCCCACTGGCGACTTGCCTGCCGCAACCCGGTCCTCCGGCTTTTCGATTCCATGGGTGATGGCATTGTTCACCAAGTGGGTCATCGGATCGTAAAGCTGCTCCAGGATCATCTTGTCCACCAGCGTGTCTCGCCCTTCAACGACAAGCTCAGCCTGTTTGTCAAACTTGATGGAGATATCTCGAACTGCTCTCGGGAGGCGATCGGCAGCTTGGGCAAAAGGAACCATACGGGTATGGTTGATGCCCTCTTGAAGCTGGGTTGTAATCTGCCGCAGCGTCCGGGTGCCTTGGTCGCTTTCATCCACCACAAAATCAATATCAGATGCCGCCTCGCGGACGCGGACAATCAGCTCGATAATCTCTTGGGATAGGCTGTGGAATCCGGTAAACCGATCCATTTCGAGGGCATCGAACTGCGCTCCGGTAACATGCTGCGAGTCGATGCTCGCAGCATTGCTGGTGGCCTGCTGGGGACGGCTGGACCGCAGTGAACTTTCCAGTAGCGATCGCTCGTATAGATCGCGCATTCTTTGGCCCAAGTCCCCCATCTGCTGAACCAGAGACATGAGATTGTCTAGGAATTGCCGCAGCCGGTCTTGAGACTGCTCTAGGCTATTGCGGTTGACGACAAGTTCTCCAACCAGGTTATTTAAGTTGTCGAGGTTTTTGACCGAGACGCGCATGGTTTGGTTACCCAACGTTGGACGCCGGACGGGGCGACGGTTGGGCGACGAGAGTCGCAGTGCGGTGGAAGGAATTGGCGCGCCGCCTAGGGTCTCATCAGCCTGTTCCAGGAGCTTTTCGAGATCTGCAAAATCGTCAGTAGTCTGTTGCCCGTCACCCGATCTAGCGGGCGATGTCCCACTTTCAGCATCAGCGGTTTCAAGATTCTGAATCGCTGCTTCGATTTGGTCCGCCTCATCTTGCCTACCTCGGCTTAGATTAGCAAAATCTGGTTCTGCGGCAATGTCGTACGGATCGTTTTCGTCATCTGCCGATCCTGCTTCCACTGAAGTTGATTGCAGATCGAGCAGATCGGCTTGAACATCGGCATCAGCACTGCCGAGGAGGGTGTCTAGATCTGAGAAGGCATCTGACATGGTGTCCGAGCGAAAGCCCGCATCCCCTGGGCCGCTAGATTGGCGATCGCTGGGTCGGTCGTCCTCAAGCTCTGAGCGTGGATCGGAATTGTCTGTGGGCGGTGGAGCCCCAATGCTGAGCAGGTCGTCAAATTCCGATGATGATGGTGCTGTTGGTGGCGCATCCCAATCGTTCAACCGCTCCGAGCTAATGCGATCGCCTTCAATATCACCATCATCATCATCATCATCACTGCTGTTGATAACGCTATTCTCAGGCTCGACGGCGGCCATCAACTCGTCAAAATTGAACGGGTCTGCGGCTATGTTGGTGTCTTGCTCTGTGGCGGTATCCAGCTCTAGTCCCAGATCGAAATCGGTGTCGATATCGCCATCTGCTGTGCCAGAGACATCCGAGAATAGTGCATCCAGCTGGAATATGTCGTCATTGTCATCACCATCACTATCGTCAGCGGCTGATTCAGGCGAGTTTTGCGCGGCATTCTCTTCAGCCCAGTCGCTGCCGTCAAAAAGCGCGTCTGCCTCTGATAACGCATCTGCTTCAAATGGCGATGCTTCTATAGTGTCTTGAGTATCTTCATCAGTGCCTTCCGCTAGAACGTCTGACGTTGATAGACTATCGGATGGGGTGTCCAAGGTCTCAAAAAGTGAGTCGAGCCCGTCACCCGCGTCGTCTGCGTCTGCGTCCGCGTCCTTATCCAGATTGCTCAAATCAACATCCGAGGTTACGAAGGGATTCGCATCGGACTCATCTAGGGCGATCACATCGAGCCAGCTTTCGTCTGTCTCCTCAGCCCAGATGTCTTCAGTCACATCGACAGCAGAGACGTCGAAGCCTAGCTCGCCAGTGACGCTATCTTCAGTACTGGTGTCTCCAGTAACGCTGTCTTCGAGGGTGCTGTCTTCGAGGGTGCTATCTTCAGTGACGCCACTCACCTCAGCAACATCTTCACCTGTTGCGGCGCTGGCTATCGTATCGCCCACTGCCGGGTCGCTGTCGCCAGCACTCTCGTCGCCGACACCATCAAAACCTACTGCTTCGTCACCAACACCGTTGTCAAGGTCGAAGTCAGGCTCTAGCTCATCCAAATTCAGATCATCTAAATCCAGATTATCTATAGCGTCAGAGTCACTTGTATTGTCCTCAGATGCTATGTCATCTTCGGACGCGAATAGGCTAGAAAGCTCGTCCGTCTCAAAATCTGAGGTTGGATCTGGGGCAGATGGCTCTGAGGCCTCAACGAAATTATCCGTAAACAGGGACTCAAGCTCATCTGAATTGACCTCATTTGCAAGGTCTTCCGAAGGATGGGTTGCTGGCGATTCTGCTGAATCCGAGGTCTCTGGCGAAAACAGATCCTCAAATAGAT
>JBARYO010000479.1:0-2446 GCA_049647905.1 Elainellaceae cyanobacterium
AACCCCAAGCTCATCCGCGAAGACTCGCCCTACCGAGGACTGGCGGGCGTCGGGGTGGCCTATTTGCTAGCGCGGGAGCTGGCGGAATCCCTGGGCCACGGGCAGGTGCTGGCAGACCCGCTGCTGGCCTTGTTTACCCTAGGCACCATTGCCGACCTGGCCTCCCTCACGGGGGTCAACCGCCGCTGGGTACAGCAAGGGCTGGCGCTGCTCCCCCATTCCAAGATTGCGGGGGTGAAGGCGCTGATTCAGGTCTCCGGCGTAGAGGGCAGCCAAAAAGCGCTGAAGCCAGAAGCCATCGGCTTTCGTTTGGGGCCACGCATCAACGCCGTGGGGCGCATCAGCAACCCCCAAACCGTAATTGAGCTGCTGACCACCGATGATGACGGGGTGGCCCTAGAGCGGGCCATGGCCTGTGAGCAAATTAACGGCTCCCGCCGCCAGCTGTGCGAGCTAATTGAGGCAGAGGCGATCGCCTACGTTGAAACCATCAAGCCCAACCTCGCGGAAGAGCGGGTGCTGGTGGTGGTGCGCCCCGGCTGGCACCATGGCGTCATTGGCATCGTGGCCTCCCGTTTGGTTGAGCGCTACGGGGTGCCCGTATTTATTGGCACCGATGAGGATGTGGACGAAGCAGATCTGAGCCCCACCAGCGATTTGACTCAGCCTGCACAGCTGCGGGGTTCGGCCCGAGGCATTCCCGAGTTTGACGTGTTCGGAGCGCTGCAGTTCAGCGGCTCGGTGCTGGGGAAATTTGGCGGCCACCCCGCTGCCGGGGGCTTCACCCTACCCGCCGCCAACCTAGAGGCCTTTCGCCGTCGCCTGCAGCTCTACGCCAACCTCACCCTCCACCCCCACCACCTCAAGCCCGCCCTCAACATCGACGGCCAAACGCCCCTCAGCGACATCACCCTAGCGCTGTTTCAGCAGATGGACCGGCTGCAGCCCTGCGGCATTGGCAACCCGGAGCCCCTATTTTGGACGCCCGGTGTGCGGGTCGTCGAGCAGCGCACCGTAGGCCGGGAGCGATCGCACCTAAAGCTGACCCTAGAAGACCCCGACAATGGGTCAGGCGTACCTGCCCAAAGAACGGCGATCGCCTGGCGCTGGGGCGACTATTACCCGCTGCCGGAGCGGCTGGATGTGGCCTATAGGCTGCGGCTCAACGAGTGGCAGGGCAAGCAAAGCGTGGAGCTAGAGCTGGCGGGGGCGCGCCCTGCTGTAGATGATATCGATGTGGATCGCATTGAGGTCTCCGGTTTGGTCCACCAGGCCATCAAGCCCATTCGCTTTACCTATAATGACCGGCCCTACGTTGGCGGCATGTCTCAGCAGGCGGGTGGCCCTGAGCTACGGCTGCGCAACGGCAAGAACGAGGTGCTGGTGGTGGATGGAACGACAGGAGAAGGGCTGTTAGGTGCCAGCCGCGATGAGGCAGAGGCAATAGATGTGGCGGAGCCGGGATACTTTAAGCTGATTTGGTCGGCGGTACGGGCCATGGAGCAATATTTGAGGGGGTGAATCATGGGGTTAGAGTCGTACACCGGGGCTGTGGCTGAGCTGCTGGATTGTGACGTCAGCTACGACAGCTATAGAGCTGAGAACTGGGTAAACTATCCCGAGCGTTTCGGCTTTACGGAGGCCGATAGTCCAGAGCTGATTCGCATGGCCTGCGATCCACTGTTTGATCAGCTAGACGCGGAGACCAACAAAGCAGCTTGGGCTCCTCTCCACGCGGTGCGGGCCTTGGGGCAGCTGCAGGCGGAAGAGGCGATCGCCCCCCTGCTAAAGCTGCTGCTGCAAGACGACGACTACTTTAAACAGAACATCCCTGAAGCCATCGGATTAATTGGGGAACGTGCAATCCCATCCGCGGCACAATACGTTAACAACTCACGATACAATTCTCAGGATCGGATTTTCTTCAATGCCTGTCTTGAAGCCATTGCAGTGAAGCATCCTGAGCATCACCATAGCTGCATCAAGCCGCTGGTGGCTGAACTCGCAAACTATGAGAGCCGGGAGGATGATTTTCTGGATGCTTGCCTAATCGATACCCTAGCTGAATTAAGGGCCACAGAGGCAGCTTCACTAATCGAGACCGTTTTTTCTTATAAAGAAATCGACGAAACTATTGCAAGTAGTTGGCCTATGGTGCAGGTGAGATTAGGACTGAAACAAGAGGCAGACTTTACGCCAAAGCAGCTAAAACCCCGCATATCGGAAAGGGTCAAGGCGGCTAGAAGATATCTTGCCCTCAAGGAACTGCCCCAGTTTTCGTCAGCGCCTTCAGCGTCAGTTGAGGGATTTGGAGCTGCAAAGAAAACATCTAAGAAGAAAAAGAAGCGGTAAACATGGTGCTGCGGCTAACGCTTGACCACATGAACGCGATCGCCCGCTGCGGCGAGCAAGCCTACCCCGAAGAAGGCTGCGGCATTCTGCTGGG
>JBARYO010000480.1:0-3544 GCA_049647905.1 Elainellaceae cyanobacterium
CAATTGACCGATCGCAACTTTGCAGATATACTCTCCAAAAGCGTTAGCTAGACAAAACGGTGTCAGGAATTCTACCTTCTCAAGAACAAATCCTCACCGAAATTGGCGTCAGCCCCAGCACCCTCAAGCGCATCAAACCACACTGGCACCGCAGCTCCTACCAAGCCGCAATCAACTGGCTAACAAAATACAAACCGAACCCAACCGCAGCTAACCTAGACCACGTCAAAGGCCTGCTAGAAGCATTCCATCACCTCTGCGAGATAGAGCATTGGCAAGCCGCCAGCAAAATCGCCAATCTTACCCTAAACACCCCCGATAACAACAAGCTCAGAAACCAGCTAAACACCTGGGGATACTTCCCAGAACAGCTCAGCCTATACGAGAAGCTACTGGGCAACCTATCCACCGAATGGGACCACATTTGCCTAAACGGCCTAGGCAACGCCCACTACGCCCTAGGCCACTACCCACAAGCCATCACCCTCTACGAGCAATGCCTACGCTCTGCCAAAACGATCAACAATAGCCCCTGGGAAGTGACAGCTCTCAACGGCTTAGGCAACGCCTACCTCGCCCTGGGCCAATATACAGAAGCGAAAGACTGCTATTCCCGCTACCTCTCATCCGCGCAGGCTGCCGGAGACCATCAGGCCCAGTCAACTGCGCTGTGCAACCTGGGCAATATCTGCGACGCAGTAGGCGACCACTCGCACGCCACCACTTACCATGCTGAAAGCCTCGCCCTTGCCCAGAGACTTGGCGACAGCTACCGGCAAGGCAGCGCCCTCAACGGCCTCGCCAATGCATACTCCGCTATAGGAGAGCACACCAAAGCTCTCGAACACTACCAGCAGCATTTAGAACTATCGCAAAAGACTGGCGATCGCCACGGGGAGGCCAGCGCCCAGAACGGGCTAGGGAACATCCACTACGCTCAGGGCGACCTTGGGCAATCCGCCAGCGCATACGAGCAGAGCTTAGCGATCGCCCGGGACATTGGCGACATCCGCGCCGAGGGCAGGGCGCTGGGCAACCTGGGGCTCGTCTACTATGCGCTAGGAGAGTATCAGCGATCGCTTGGCTACTATCAACAGTTCCTCGCGATCGCCCAAGACATCGGCGATGCCGCCGGGGCGGCCAATGCATTGGGCAATATGGGAGGGGCACTCATTGCCCTTGAGCTTTATCCGGCGGCCATGCAAGCTTGGCAAGCTGCTTTAGAAATTTTTCGAAAGATTGGGGCTCGTGAGACCGAGGCTCACCTACTGAGCAATATGGCCAAGTTCTATTACGGTATAGGGGCGCTGCAGATTGCAGGCGATTACTGCGCCCAAAGCATAGAGATTGCCAGGCAGCTAGATATCCCTCTGCTAAAAGACTGCCAAGACCTGAAGGACAAGATAGAGCGAGACGGCCTTCACGAGAGACACCTGCCATAGCGTAGATATCGACGATAGCCCGCATGACTGTAAATTTGCCGGTTCCCTCTTCCCCCCATGGTCGCGATAACCCGTTTGTTTTTTAGCCCAGCGGTCGAAGCAATCCCCGTCTCAGGAATGACAGTAGATGACCTCATGGCGTTATGCCAAATTTGAACGCTTTAAATCACCTCTCATCCACATGGCAGCCGCGTATCAGTCCTACGCCAGCAACTAACAACAGATTACAAAATGTTGCGCTGGTATGAATCGTGATTCACACCGTACACATACGAGACACACACCGGACCTCTACTATCTAGGTCTCAACTCATACTAAGGGCATCCAATGAAGGGAACTAACGGGCATGAGAAGCATGACGGCGAATCCGCCAGACTTCAGTAGCTGGAACCTCTCCCAGAGCGCTATCGAGCTTCTGAGGCGCGAGCCAGAAATAGCAAGCGACCTAGCACGAGAGCGCAAGCGGCTCCCATTTCCAGCAGGGTACCGACCAGCAGTGATCGACATTCTCTATGACGACTTACTCTACGTGCGCTCAGAGTACGGGCAAATTACCTTCCTGCGCGATTGCCCGAGGAACTACATTCCGCCCTTCATGGAGATTCGATTTGATGACCAGATGGCCATGTTCGTCATCCGAGGCGAGATGGTTGTAGACCGCACCCAGAACATGGCAGCGCTCGATGAATTGCTAGGCCGATTAAATCCCTAACCTTTAAGCGCTACTAGGACGTAGACCCATGGCGACATCTGCTGAGGACTCTAAAACCAAAACTCCGATTGAAACCCTAAGCGAGCAACTTGGCGAGAACGAACAGCTCAGGATTCAGATAGGACGTCGCATTGTGCAAGGCGCACTTGCTTCTGGTGAGCAGCGCAGCATTGTCCCTGAACGGGCGGCTGCCATTAATATGGCACTTCAGCAACCGGTAGCTGAGGGCATCGATACAACAGCCTACCAAGGTAAATTGCCAGGCATCGAAATTCGTAGCGGCGCTGGTATCTTGTTTCGACAAGAGTACGATGGCGCAGTCACCACCAACGCATTTCAGATGGCGCAGCAGCAAGCAGCCGAGCTTTGGGCACCTCAAGTCTTCCCCGAAGGCGATCGCCTAGCGGAGACGATCGCTGTAGCAGATACCCCTCAAATTGCCGTTGCCCTAGAAGAGCGCCCGGCAGAGGCTCAGGTGCTAGTTCCTGAAGCTGCCGCCCAGCAAACAGGGGAAGAAATTGCCCTGGCTGAGCCTGTCACTCTAACAGGTGATGCCCTCGTTGAGAACTCCGTGCAGATGCAGGAGGTGAGCGCCTGGGCCAAGGAAATAGTGGCTCCGCTCGAAGCCTCCGGACCTGTTGCAGCGGAGCTGGGAACCTATACCATTGAGGCCCTGACGACTGGAAGCATCACTATTTTCAACGGTGACGACGTTGTTCTGAAGGCGACTGGAGACCAGATTGAACAATCCAACTTGGGCGCTGCGGATGCCAAGGCCCTGACGGGCTGGCTACAGCGCGATGGCGGTTTCGAGATGTGGACGGTTCCGGTTCAGCAGGCAGAACCTGCAGCCGAACCGCTAAGGGCGATCGCCATCAAGGTAGCGCAGGCGCAAGTCCAGGCGCTACCTGACAATCGGGCCAAATCCTTCTTCCAAAAACTGGTGGAAGATGTTGGCCAGCAGGCGGCGCGGGGCTTGGGTGCAGTTCGTCAGGGCCTCGAAAGTGAACAGTTTAAGGCGCTTCAGAGCAATGTCAGCACGGGGGTAAGGGAAGCGCCGGAGCGCACAGCCGAAGCCGTAGGCAAGGGACTAGAGAAAACGGGGCAGTGGCTAGCTTTGAAGTCTGAAACCATTCGAGACCAAAAGGCAGCACGGGCCGCGTTCAATATCTTTGAGGAAGGCTTTAAGCGTACCCATGAGAAGAGCTTCGAGCACGGCGGCTTCAAGGTGGAGTTTGAAGGAGGCAATCGATTTCGGCTGAGCAGTGCTGAGACCGGCGAAGCCATGATGCGCTTCAGCGCCAACAAGTCGATGGTTCCAGGCCAAAGCCACAGCTTCTCCGTGCTGGAGAAGAGCATGACTCGCGAGCAGTACGGCGCACTAAATAC
>JBARYO010000481.1:0-2293 GCA_049647905.1 Elainellaceae cyanobacterium
CTTGCGGGGTAATGAGGATGAAACAGCAATGCTACACCACCTCGATTTGTACCCAAGCCAGGTTTCCGTCCCCTTGCGGGGTAATGAGGATGAAACTCTAAAAGGTGGTGTGTGTGGGGGGCAATGCCCCCCTTTTCTCGTTTCCGTCCCCTTGCGGGGTAATGAGGATGAAACCCCTCGCTTAAGAGACCTTATCAGGACCGGACTTCAAGCGACAAAACCACGAAGGTCGTTAGAACTCTCAACAAGAAAGATCTTATTGAACAAAACGTCCTTCCGGAGCGCCTCAAACCCTTACGGAACAGTCAATCCACGAAGGTCAACGTAACAATGCGGTTTTCAAGGTTCTGGCAACCTTCGTGGGAACCCCTACGAATTAACGATAATTCTAACCCACAAACCCCGACATAGATCACCTGCTTACTCAAAGAAAATATGCCTGCAGTGGTGGCTGAGGTGGCTCGCTGCCGATCGCCAAAGACTTCGCCATCGCACCCGACGGAATCCAGTAGAATCGAACGTTGTCCTCATCAGCCCGAATACACCGCTGTACTTTCCGATGCAGCCGCTTCATCTCTTCCTGGGTCAAAAAGCACTCAAAGACGCTCTCCTGCACCCGCCGCCCATAGCCTTTTAAGAGTTTGGCTAGCTTATTGCGACGTCGATTATCTGCAATATCGTAAACAACCAGCGTTAGCATATAGTCCGCCTCCTTAGGTCAACCGCCGAAACGCTTCGTAGGGCACGTCTTCCAGCAAACTCTGCTTATAGCGCCGCACCTGCAGCTGAATAGCCTGCCGGTAGGGCACCGACTCAGCAGTATCTGGATGCCGCACCGCTAGCATCATCCGCCCTTCAAACTGCTGCAAAAAGCGCCGCCGCGCCGCCTCCGTCAAATAAACTCCGCCCGCTGCATTGGGCGATGTGAAATCATCAGGGTCTATTGCTTGTTGGTTAATCAGTTTCAACACCAACGTATCGACCACAGGAGAGCGAAACTCTTCCATAAGGTCGAACGCGAGCTGGGCCTCATGGCGCTCCGAGCGATGCAGATTGCCTAAGTAGGGATTTAATCCCTCAACCCGCAGCAGGCTTAGTACGTTGTTGAACAGCAGCGTATATCCGAAGCTCAGCAGCGAATTCACTGGATCGGTGGGCGGTCGCCGAGTGCGCCGCTCAAACGTGAATGCGGTATTAGTGATTAGCTGCCCTAGCGCCGGGAAATAGCGGGCTGCAGCGATGCCTTCGTAGCCACGTAGCTGAGCTAGGTCTGCCGCACTTGACTCGGCACTCGCAAGCGCAAGCGAAGCCTGTACGGCCCTCAGGTCTCGCTTAATGCCAGCAATCGCAGCGTCTACGCCTGCGAGGTTACGCCGCCGATTCAGCTTGAGCAAGAGCTGTTTTGAGTTCCACAGCTTGCCACTAACGATCGTGCGGGCAACGGTCATCTGCCAGCGCGCATCCCCCAAACGCTGATACTGTGCCTTTTCTGAGCGTGGATGGTGAGACTCTGCACTCCAGAGATGGCCTTTATAGCTTCCGGTTTGTGATAGGAAGACGACTGGACTTTGGTGGTGCAGGCAGGTTGCGATCGCTGCTGTGGTGAGGTGAATATTGCCAAATATCAAGACCTGCTCTATTTCTCGAATTGGCACTTCGACACTACTTTCTGCTGATTGGGAGAAGGCTAAATCGCTCGTGGTGCTTGATCTGACGATAAATCGGCCCTGTCCTTTTTGCAGCTTTGTCCCTTGCTGCGTCAGATAGAGTAACGACATTCAAGAGCTCCTGGGAGTAGTAAGATGCTGCCTCTAAAGATAGCTATGCTGGCATTACAGAGGCTTCGAGAATTTACTTACATATTTGAGGCTAATACGTCTGTATCTTGCTCAATTCGCGGAGTTCTAGAGTTTTTTGGGGCTTCAGTCCCATAACAGGAAACTAGTTCATTGCGACTGCGGCACCTTGAAACGAAGTGCCTATCAAATTTTCAAAGTTCAATTCCGCTAATCCCCTCGGGAATAGTATCTCCATCCCAAAATGGCACCCCGTATCTCAAACCTGCAACCCATCAAAACCATTCCCAAAAAATCTAGATCCAGCTCAATCTAGCCCCATTCTAAAAAATAACCCTTGCCTCCTGGGCAACAAGACGCTACACTTTGTCGCTAGAAGCTGTAACCCGATGCAGCTTGTTGACAACCCCAAAAATTTGGTCATATCGGGTGCGATCGCCATTAGCGGTGGCGATCGCACCCTGACCCTTGGACAGGACATAGCTGTCTTCGAGCTG
>JBARYO010000482.1:0-1565 GCA_049647905.1 Elainellaceae cyanobacterium
GCGTGGGGGATGTGACGGCGATAACGGACCGCGATCGCTGGGAGCAGGCGGCGGAGAAGGGCATTGCTCGCCCCTTCATCGAAACTCTGCCGGAGGACTTTGACACTCGCTTAGGGAAGTGGTTTCGCAACGGGCGAGAGCTATCGGGGGGGCAGTGGCAAAAGATTGGCCTATCGCGAGCCTTTATGCGATCGCAGGCGGATATTCTAGTGCTGGACGAACCGACATCAGCCATGGATGCGGAGGCAGAGTCAGAGGTTTTTAACCATGTCCGGGAAGCGACCCAAGACCAAACCGTGATTCTGATTTCTCACCGCTTTTCTACAGTGCGCATGGCAGATAAAATTATTGTGCTGAACTGCGGCGCGATGACGGAGCAAGGGAGCCATGAGGAGCTGCTAGACCACGGAGGACGCTATGCCCATCTGTTTGCGCTCCAGGCGGCGGGATATCAGTAGTGCAGAAGCGTTGTGGTAAGACCAGTGGATAGATGCGCAGTGAGTGGAATAAGCGGTTGAATACAGGTCTGGTGGTAGCGCATCAGCGTCTAATTCAGAACATGTTCAACTCGAATCATCATGAATAATCAATCATTTCCATCCGTGGACCGTGGTGAAACGGCCCAGTGGATCGAAACTCTAGCCCGCTTTGGCTATGCCGCCAAGGGCGTTATCTATGCTTTGGTAGGAATTTTAGCAGTACAAGCTGCCTTTAACTGGGGGGGAAAGGTTACAGGTTCCAAGGGCACCCTTCAAACTATCGCCAACCAGCCCTTTGGCAAGGCCATGCTATTTCTGGTTGCTGTCGGTTTAGTCGGGTACGTCGTCTGGCGCTTTGTTGCCGCTATCTACGACCCCGAGCATGACGAAGAGGGGGCAAAGAACATTGTCCGTCGTCTATCTTATGCCATCAGTGGTTTGATCTACGGTAGCTTAGCCTTTGCCGCATTCCGCATTGTGTTCGGGAGCAGTTCGTCTTCGGGCAGTGGCTCGGGCAGCGGGTCTAGTCAGCAAACGGCAACTTTGCTGTCTCAGCCGTTTGGCCGGTGGCTGGTAGGACTGGTCGCCGCTGGGGCAGCGGCCTATGGGTTTTACTGTATCTATCGCGGCGTCAAAACGAAGTTCCGCAAGAAATTGAAGCTGTCCGAAATGAGCCAAGCTGAGGAAACCTGGGCGACCCGCATCGGTCGGTTTGGCCTGATTTCTAAAGGTATTGTTTCGGTTATCGTGGGCTACTTTTTTGCCCAGGCGGCACGCCTATCTGACGCCAGCCAGGCGAAGACAACAGCTGGAGCATTACAGTCTATTGAGCAGCAGCCCTTTGGTGCTGTTTTGATGGGCATTGTTGCTTTGGGCATGCTTGCCTATGGCATTCATATGTTGGTTCAGGCCCGCTATCGCCGTATTTCTCCATAGTGCTGTGTAGGTGTTTTCCAGACATCACCCATTGCTTTATGCAAAACGCGATCGCACCGTCTAGTAAGCGGTGCGATCGCGTTTTACTCTATTGCCCGGGGCCTAACGCCTAGGACTGTCAAGCATTAGTGATGATCGTGGTTATGGCGA
>JBARYO010000483.1:0-6318 GCA_049647905.1 Elainellaceae cyanobacterium
GCAGCAGCTCCCATGGTGGCGCAGAGCGCCGATGCCGCAAGTAGCCATCGCCAGGGCATAGCTCGCCGCGGCAAGGCAGAACCGATAGTGACGACACTGGAGCTAAGGGAGGAGTCAAGCTGGCTCATTATTAAAAACTGTTGTTATATGTAAATGTGAACCGGCAGAATACATCACTCTGAGTGAAGAGGCGAAATACAGAGGCAGAATGCAAGGGCGAAGTGGCATGGGACAAGGCCGAAAGCGACCGGCTTGTTAGGATCTCAGCGCAAACCTCTAACTCATGGTAAAAGTATTTAACCACGAATTCCAATCTAGGGGATGCTACCTCGGTTATATCCTATTGCAAGTCGATTGAAGCCCCACCCCAGTTACATCAGAGCGCTCACACCACAGGTCGACGTCGTGTCGTCTGAAAGTTCGCTATGGTGTTAATCCATTGGCTATGTCTGACGTGATGACCCATTTCAACTGGTTTCAGCATCTTCAAGCCTGTCCGCTAATTTTGGCCGGGCCAATGCTGCGGCACACAGCCTTCCAAACTGTAGCGGTATGGGTTGCCCTCAAACGGCCCTGTACTGTGGAGCTAACGATTTACACCACGGCAGATCGGGGTAGGCGACTGGGGGAGCCACAAATGGCAGGGCAAGCCGACACGGTCCAAGTGGGCCAATGGCTACATATTGCCGTGGTTACAGCCCAGCCTTTAATCACCTCGCTTCAGAGCGATCGCCTCTACGCCTACGACCTGCGGTTTGCCCCGCAAGATGGCCACCCGCCTCAATCGCTACGGCAGGCTCTTGGCCCTGGTCAGCCCATCAGCTACTTTGGCCATCAGCGCCCCACCTTTTCCCTACCGCCAAGCCAGCTAGAGCATCTGCAAATCGTACATGGCTCCTGCCGCAAAGCCCACGGCGAAGGGCATGACGCACTGCCCACCTTGGATCGACTGATGGAGCAAGCGGCCCCATCACCGTATCACCGTCCCCACCAACTTTTTCACACTGGCGATCAGATCTATGGGGACGATGTCGCCGACCCGATGCTGGCTATGTGCACCCCCTTGGGGAACACCCTCCTCGGTTGGACCGAGACTCTACCCGTTGAGACTCGATCTAACAACAGTGCTCCAAACGTCCCTCAAGGTGAATTTCAGCAGGCCAGCGCCGCAACCCACTGTGCTCCTGGAGACATGGCCCCTGGGGAGCGTGCCGAGATCGCCACCCGCACAGCAGGATTCACTGGAGGGCTGCGGGAAAAGCGTCCACGGGTCACCAGCCACCTATTCAGCCTTGGGGAATTCTGTGCGCTCTATCTGCTCATGTGGTCTCCGAGCTGCTGGCCAGCCCAGCTGCCGCTCCCTCCTAATACGATAGACAAACGCAGTCGTCGGTACTGGGATCAAACCGCCCAATCACTACAGCGGTTTCGCTACACCCTTTGGCGAGTGCGGCGGGCTTTAGCCAACGTGCCCAACTACATGACGTTTGATGATCACGATGTCAGCGACGACTGGAATCTCAACAAAGCCTGGTGTCTGCGGGTGCTCGGCAAACCTCTAGGTCGACGCACGGTCCACAATGCGCTCCATAGCTATGCTCTGTTTCAGGGGTGGGGGAATCACCCTGAGCGATTCAAAGCTGGGCAACCGGCCCATAATCTCCTGACGGCGACTGAAGCTTGGACCCGCTCCAAAGGCTCTGACACAACAGCCCATGGCGCGATCGCCCGCTATTTGGGAATGCCGACCTACGACCCAGAGACTGGACTGCCTGAGTTCACGCCGGTGGGGAATGGCTTGCTGTGCCTTGCGCGCGATTCAGAGGCCATCAGCTGGCACGGCGTTGTTCGCAGTCACAACCATGTCGTGATTTTGCTTGACGTCCGATTGTGGCGGGCGTTTCCTGCAGATGACTCACCCATCGCGCCCCCACAGCTGCTGAGTCCAATCGCATTTAAGCAGCAGCTGAGGGAACCGCTATCGGATTGTGCAGCATCGAAGGTGACGTTTGTCGTCGCCCCCACAAACGTGTTTCATGTGGAGATTGTCGACTGGATTCACCATTGGAAACTCAAAAACAAGCGTGTGTTTAACGCCGATGTCGGCGATGCTTGGACAATCAATATGGAGGCGCTGGCAACGCTGCTGACGACGCTATTTGAGCATCGCCGTCAGGTGGTGATCCTCTCTGGCGACATCCACTACAGCTCTTCCATTCGCTTGACCTATAACAGTGCTGCTGGGACAAGGGTTCTCGCTCAGCTCACCTGCAGCAGTCTCAAAAACGAGGAGACCCAAACGCGTCTGGTTCAAAGTCGGCTTAAGTCCTGGATACTGCCGGAGCGCGATCGCCACTGGTTGGGCTGGAACAACCCAAAAACGATGGTGGAGGTCAAACCCAGGTCGCTGAGATGGAAGCTGAAAAAGCTCTTTAAAGGCGATCGCAAGTCCAATCCCCCAACTGACTGGTCCTGCGACTTAGAGTGGCTGCCGCGGGCGCAGCTACATCAGGTAACATCCCCTGTAGATGGCTTAATTGCCCCAGGGTCTACCGCCATCGAGCGGCAGCAGCAGCAGCCACTGCGCAACTGGACAGATCGATTGCGCCAGCTGTGGTTAGAGTTACTGCGAGCGCCTTGGTTTCAGAATGGCTCGGAAGTGGTAGGCGTCAACAATATCGGGATTATCCAGATTGCTGGCGGCGACGGCGACGATGGCGACTGTCCCCTAGCCATTTCCCATAATCTATATTGGTTCAGCACCTGGCGACCCCAAGTGCTGCTGTGCAGCCGCTATGTCGTGGAGCTGCCGCCCTGTACTCAAGATGACGCCGCTGCGCTACCGCCTGACGCCGCATCTGCCGCGAGGTTGTAAACTCGCGGCGTGCCTCAGACCGCGCCGCATGTCAATCGGCAGGGGTCATATCCTCGACTACTCGGCAAGGGCCGTGGGCTTTTCGCCCTCGTCACCTGCAGCCTCTTGAGGCTGCAGACGCTTGAACACTGACTCCCGCTCCAAAATACCCACGACTTCCTTCGACTCAGTGACCACCAAAATCGTGGTCACCGTCTCGTCTGACAGACGAGGCAGCACCTCAATCAGTGGCTCACTGGCCAACACCTGGGGTAGGTCAGCAGGCTGCACCAAATTCCGTACTGGGACGTCCCACCAATCCATTGTGGGTACCGTCTTAATCGCATCCACCAAAATCTCACCGACGAGGTGGCGATCGCTGTCCACCACCACGTACTTCTTCCAGGCCGTGTCGCTACCGATGAGGTACTGGTTGGCAAATTCCCGCAGCACAAGATCGGCATCCACTATAGGGCTGGGTTCATACATGGCATCCGCTGCCGTTAGATCGCTCAGCTGCTCTTGTACTGCTGCCGATTGAGCGGAGCGACCAGCGTTTTGCAACAGGAACCAGCCGATCAGCAGGGTCCAAGGGCTACCAATCAAGGAAACACCAAACTGCTCCGTAATGCCAAAAATTGAATTGGCCCCCAGGGCAATGCCCAACCAACCGATCACCTGGCCAACGCGGCTGGCAAACGCAATACCCTTGTAGGGCTTACCGGTAATCTTCCAGACAATAGATTTGAGGACATTGCCACCATCTAGGGGCAGGCCAGGAATCAGGTTGAATACTCCCAGCACGAGATTGATGTAGGCTAGCAGGCTAACAATTGCCGCTAGGGGGCCAGAAATGGGGGTTAGCAGGCCAATTCCAGCAAACAGACCAAAGAGCACGAAGCTCACCAGCGGGCCGGCGATCGCTACCCAAAAAGCGCCCCCTGGCGTCTTAGACTCCTCGCCCAGGCTGGCAATGCCGCCGAAGATAAACAGGGTAATCGACTTGACCTCAATGCCTTGGCGAATAGCCGCCGCGCTGTGGCCCAGCTCATGCAGCAAGACGGAGCTAAACATCAGCAGCGCCGTCAACATCCCCAGCAGAAGCGGCAATGCACCGCCCAAGCTAAACATGGCCGATAGATCGCTGCTATAGAACAGCGTCACCAGTCCAAAGACAATGAACCAGGACGGATTAATAAAAAACGGAATTCCGAATAGATTTCCGACTCGGATGCTGCCCATGGGCTACCTCGCTCCTAAAATGTCATGCTGAGCTGCAGCTGGTCTTTCGCCAGCAGAGGGGAATTTGGTTCTACCCCACCAGATTGCAGTCAGTCCTTATCTTTAGGTTAATTGAATTCTTAGCGCGGGAACCCGCAAGATTACCGCTCACCCCTGACGGAAAACCGTAACTACCGCCCAGATCGCCGAGAGCGCCGCCGCCGTCGATTTGAAGATGCTGCGGACTGCCAATAGGGATGCTGGCGAAGTCGGGCAATGGCAAACCCTGCCAGGATGATCACAATCAGGTTAAAGGCTAAAATTTGCCGAATCACGGTGTCGATGGCGTCGGCATCGGGACAGGCCGCTGAAAAGCCGCGATCGCACAGCATAGGCTTGATCACAACCCACGGCAGGGTGCCAAACACCCACAGAACAGCTGCGACGAGGAACAGCACCAATGCGCGGTATAGGTTGATGCCCTTCATAATCGTTATCGCCGGTCTAGGGCCTGCTCTTGGGGACAGTGGAGTCGGTACAGTCCAACCAACCTACCATATCATTCATCCAATTGGTATTCTCTCAACCTGTATTCCGATCGCCCAGCGGCCCATCCCTACCCAGATGTCACGATTAGATTATCTCGATGCACCACCGTCTCATCGCCCTCATAGCCCAAGATTTGAGAAATCTGCTGAGACTTATGGCCGATGATGCGCTGCAGGTCGCCGCTGCTGTAGTTGACCAGTCCCCGTCCCACCTGTTGACCCGACCTGTCGCAGAGCTTGACCGCATCCTGCCGCTGAAATTCCCCTTCAATCTCTGTGATACCCGCCGCTAGCAAAGACTTGCCCCCCTGGCCCACGGCAGACACCGCGCCGCCATCCAGATAGAGCGTCCCTGCCGCGACTAGGCCATGGGCAATCCAGCGCTTGCGGGCGCTTGCGGACCGGGGTCGGGGGGAAAACTGGGTGCCGATGGATTCGCCGTTGAGAATGCGGGGTAGATTTTGAGGCGATCGCCCCTCCGTGATCGCCACTCGCACTCCAGATTCTGTGGCGATACGAGCAGCGGCAATTTTCGTTACCATACCTCCTGTCCCCCATGCCGACCCGCGATCGCCCACCTGCACTTGGTCCATCAGCTGGTCAATACTGTCAATCAATGCACTTGGTGTGGCATTGGGGTCATAGCGGGGATCGGCGGAGTATAGCCGGTCCACATCCGTCAAGATAAACAGCCAGTCGGCCTCAATCAGGCTGGCCACCAGGGCGGATAGGGTATCGTTATCGCCGAACTTAAGCTCATCTACCGCTACCGTATCGTTTTCGTTGACGATAGGAATCGTCCCCAGCTTCAGCAACTGACGGAAGGTACGATACGCGTTGACATAGCGGCTGCGCTGCACCAAATCGCTGCGGGTGAGCAACACTTGGGCAATGGGCTGATCTAAGGAAGTGAACCAGTCGTCGTACACGCGCATCAGACGACCTTGGCCCACCGCAGCAACGGCCTGCTTCATGGCCATGGTTTTGGGGCGCTCCTTCAAACCCAAGCGGCTGCACCCAACCCCCACCGCCCCGGAGGAGACCAAGACCACTTGGTGACCATCCTGGCGCAGCTGGGTGAGGGTTTCCACTAGAGCTGCAATGGTTGATAGCGCCAGCCGACTGTTGGGACGCGTCAGGCTAGAGGTGCCAATTTTGACGACGAGGGTTGCCATTTAAGCCATGTATATGAGTCTATATCATGTATTGTCGCGATCAGAGGGAGACGCCTAAGCGCTCCGAAATCCATACCTCAACGGCATGGATGGGCCGAACCGTCACCTCGTTGGCGGGATCCACCATAGGCTCCACTAAAACGGTGAACATTCCCAGCCGGTTGCCCGCTAGCACATCAGTAAACAGGCGATCGCCCACCATGGCAATGCGCTCCACCGGCAGATCCATATCGGCGGCAGCCTGCCTAAGCTTACGGCGGGACGGCTTACCGGCACTCGCCACATAGGGCAAATCCAGGGTCTGGGCAATGCGGCCAATGCGGACGCCGTGAGTATTATTGCTCACTAGCCACAGCGGCACCAAGCTGCGAATTTGCGCGGTCCAAGCCTCCAACTCCGGAGAAACATCGGCGGCGCTAAAGGGCACTAGGGTCTCATCCACATCCAGGATCATGCCCTGGAGGTTTTGGCGCTGCAGAATCTCCGGCGCCAGCCCTAGGATGGAATCTCCTAGTACTAG
>JBARYO010000484.1:0-6107 GCA_049647905.1 Elainellaceae cyanobacterium
CTTTTACTCTGTTAAAGTTCCTATTACGCGCGGACCCATCAGAATCGGTAATTTTCTTCCCCAATCCATAAACTCACGGGAACTGCCTCTCCTGCGCCATCAACTTTCACCTCAACCAGATAGTTCTCTGGCTGGGTCCACTGCAGCTGGTTGATGCGTTCGTTAATCTCTACCCGCTGATCTTCTGGAATGTAGTAGCGCTCCAAGCCGTACGTTAAGCGTCCCCAGCGATACAGTCCCTTGAGTGCAACCTGATTGGGGCCTAGTGTCGGGCGATCGCGACTGATACGAACGGGGATCCAAGGGGCGTTTTCCCCTACCGCATCAGAAGCAACGTCGTCGCTGGGAGGAGCCAACACCACATAAACCGGGAGATTACGCTGGCCTTCGGCGGCTTCGACGTCCTCCCAGCCTGGTAGGTCATCTAACGCCTCTGACTGAGAGATTTGGTAGCTCAGGGTGACGTAGTAGCCCCGCAGCAGGTCGTATGGGTCGACAGGGGCCGTTTGGAGTAAGACCGATTCACCCGTGGCGTAAGTATACATTGAGCGAGCAGGAGCCGCTAGAATCAGCATCAGCTGCAGGGCTAAGGGAAGCCAAAACTGCCACGGAAGACGCGGAAAGCGAGACAAAGACATGGGGTTAAGAGATAGAACGACGGTTAGAGGGACGAACGTAGCGCTCGAACCAGAGGCTTAAAACAATAACAGCGACGCCACACAGTAAGAACGTAAACGACTTGACGAGCAATCCGGTGTTGTACTCCAAAACACGGCTGAAGATCTGTAGCACCAGCAGCGTCAGGCCACACCAAAATCGGGAGCGATCGCCGTCGTCCAAGCCTTCGCGCATCGTGCCAATGCCCAGAACGGCTAGCAGAACGTTGAAGAGGACTGTTGCCCCTATGGCGATAGGCTCCCCGGACCAGTGCATCAGGCTGGTTCCCGCCATGAGAACCAGAAATCCTAGCACCACCCCGTTTGTTGAGGTGAGCCCCCAATTCCCAGTGCGGCTTGGCCAGCCCAAATAGATCCAGCCCCACAGTGCCGCTGCGGTGAGCGTGACGACACTAACCCACAGGGTGACGGGGCCTGTGGTCGGGTCGCTGGTCTGCTGCAGTGGCGCATTGTCCCAAACACCGCTGAATGATCCTACGTAAAGGGTGCCGCCTAAGCAGACGATGGCGATCGCCCGGGATAGGGGCCGAAAACCTGATTCTGCACTGGTGCCCCCTGTGGTCGGCCCCTGTCGCAGCCAAGGGCGATCGTCATACACCCAAAGTAAGCTGACGGGCAGGGTCAGCATCAGGGCCATAGCCGGGCCTATCGGCAGGGCGATCGTCGAGAGCTGGCCGATGGAGACGATCAAAAAGCCAGCCAACCCTATAGCCGTCAGAACGAATATGCTACGGCTGCGATTGTGATAGGCCAAAGGCAAAAACAAGGCCAGCGTCACCAGCGGCATATGCTGCAGTAGCGTATTGAGATCCAAGGCGGTACCGGTCCCCAGCCAAGGCACATCTCTGTTCCAGAGCAAGTAGCCTATACCCACCAAAATTTGTGCCAAAACCCCCAGAGAGGTTAGTCCCAAACCATAGGCCATGGCTAGAGTACCTAGCCCCCAAACCAGACATAGCCCATAGCCTGAGCCACTTTGGTGAAACAGCTGTCCCATCAATGCTAAGTTTCCGCCCAGCACCAGCGCCGCCAACAGCATCAGGCCTTGGCCGAGGCGCTGCTGCGCTGGTCTAGGGCGTTGCAGCAGGCTAAACCCCCCTAGGCTAATCGCCAGAAAGACGGTGAGGAGTAGGGCCACTTTGAGACCGCGAGGAATCCACTGCCAGTTGGCAGACACAAAGGTGATGCAGCCAATGCCGATCAGCACACAGCCGATGCCGACCAATGCCGTGGTGAATCGGCCCCGGTTTGTCTCTTCAAGGGCTTCCCAGCGGTAATGCTCGGCTAGGCGCGCGTGCTGGTCAGGGCTGATCCAGTCGTCTTGCCGCCAGCGAGCCGCTTCTCGCTTGAGCTGTTGCCGAAACTGGTCGGATGCCATACTCACCTCCAATGCTGATGCTTTGAAGTATGGCTGTCATTATCCTTCCTGCGCAGCCAATCTGTGACAATTTTTGAGCTAGCTGCGCTGGCTCGATCCGGAACCTTGCTTATGGAGTAGCGTCTCAAATAATACAATCGCAACCGCTGATTAGCTCGATATCTCGGTTACGACAGGGGTCTACCACGCTACAGCCACTGACTGGAAAAGATTTGCCAAAAGATCTGTCAGTGGAACTAATGAAGCACAGAACTGATGACCCACACAAAAAGTAGGCTATGAAAGAGCAATATATCGCTGACGTTTTACGCTTGACCAATGACTTTCGGGTCAAAAATGGATTAAAGCCGCTGACAGCCAACGATGAACTGAATGCCACCGCCGAGGCCCATTCCAAGGATATGGCGGAGCAAGATTATTTCTCCCACACGGGCAAGGATGGTTCCAAGCCCTGGGATCGCGCTGAAACCTTTGGCTATGAAGCCAACAGCATGGGCGAAAACATCGCAGCAGGCCAACGCACACCAGAACAAGTCGTCCAAGGGTGGCTTGATAGCCCTGGGCATCGAGCCAATATACTAAACCCAAGCTACACCGAGCTGGGTGTCGGCTATCATCTGCTGGAAAATGACACAGGTAGCGTCAACTACCAGCGCTATTGGACGCAGGTCTTCGGCAGCGGCGATCGCAATCCCGCTAGCAATCTGCCTGGTTCTAAGTCCACCCTTGATCCTGACCCCGTACCCGCACCCAAATCTGAGCCGACGCCTGAGCCGCTGCCTCAGCCTGCCCCCACCCCCGCGCCACCGTCCACAGAATCTCCGAGTTCCAATCTGATAGATATCAATGGAACCGATGGTAGAGACAGGCTCCAGGGAACCGCGCTTGACGAGATGATTCAGGGCTTCAAGGATCGCGACTCTCTCAAGGGTGGTGCCGGCAATGACACTTTGATGGGTGGGCAAGATTCAGACTGGCTCAAGGGCGATGCTGGCAACGATCGCCTGATCGGCGCTGATCTCGACACCAAAGGCCGAGGCGAGCGGGATAAGCTGATAGGTGGCGATGGCGCGGATATCTTTGTCCTGGGTGATGAGACAGCGGCCTATTATGACGATGGCCGTAGCGATACCTCAGGCTGGCGCGATGTTGCTGTTGTTAAAGATTTCAACGCAGCGGCTGGCGATGTGCTTCAGCTCCATGGCGGCCAGGAAGACTACCGACTTGGCATGCTGTCCCAGAGCGGATCAACCGGCGTCTTCTTAACCGGCGGCGATCGCGACGAGCTAATTGCGGTGGTTCGCAACGGAGGCGAGCTGAGCCTAGACAGTGATGCAGTTACGTTTGTCGGCTAGACTGCTAAGCATTGAATCCCAAGTAGAGTGAGTTACACAGGGCAGTGAAGCCAGCCGCCGCCGCATAGGCATATTGTTTGCGAGGGTTGGCTTTGCTGACGTCCCAAACTCGTCGTGAGCTGAGCAACAGCTGCACCGCGACTAATCGCAAGCCCCATCTTGTCGATTGAGAGACGGCGTTGTTACCCTTTAGGACTTAGGACTAAAGAGAGGGCATGTGGAGCTGTATACGATCACCCATGAGCATCAGTTTTGCAATTTATCCAGGTCAAGGCCCAAATCGCCTGTATGCAGAAAAGACCAGCTACTTTAGTTGTGTAGACGGTCTTTTTCTGGGACAGGCTTCAGCTCTGGTTAGAGCTGTCATGTTCTTTGACGTTTCAGCTTCCATGAGGTGACGGCAGCCTATGCGTTTTGATATCAGGCTCGGTGAGGCATATATCGGTATAAAACGCCCTGCCATTGGGGAAATCCTAGCGGATATTAACTACCGTATTCACCAATCCAGCTACGGCATTCAAGCTGCTGGTGTCGCCGCCGGGGCTGCCATTTTGCTGCTTTGGATTTCGCCCTGGTGGATTGCCTTGCTCGTTCTCCTCTCTGGTCTAGCAGCGGGGGGCTGGCTTGAATATCAACAGCGCCAGCGGCGTCTAACCACGCTCCATTATCGGTGCGACAACGACTTCCAGCTGCGGTTTGCGGCTATTCAACATGCCTGCGAAGTTCTAGAGCGTACCGAGAAGATCTGGCTTGAAGACAAGCGACAATCAGTGGGGCGTCGTCAAGCCTGTGCTGGCGCAAGTCAGGTGATTCAGCTCAGCAATACGCCAGTTAAAATCCGCTGTGTGCAGCCGCCGTTCATCAACACGAACTTGTCGGTCTGGAGCATCGATGTCGGGTATTTGACCTTGTTTTTTCTGCCAGACTACATTTTGGTATGGCGACGGAAGATTTACAGTGCGGTGTCTTATAGCGCCTTGACCCTAGATTGCGATCGCCAGCAAATTAACCTCACGGGCGACGTGCCCAAGGATGCGCGTCTGCTAGGAGAGACCTGGCAGTATGTGACCCCGGATGGAAAGCCCGATCCTAACGCCAAGAGCAACCAAAAGCTATTTCAAGTACAGTATGGTCTACTGCGGCTGATGGCCAGCGTTGGCTTCAACGTGCGGCTCCATGTCTCCAGCATCGTCATTGCCGAGCAGTTCATCAAGTCTTTTGCCAGCGTGCAGCAGTGGCTGTCGCCTCGCCGTAACGTGGAGTGGGATAAGCCGCCTACAGTGCCAGAGAACGACTATGGTATCGATGATCGGCGATCGCCCCACGATATTCTGGGGGTTAGCCCCGGCGCTTCTATGTCAGAAGTGAGGGCCGCCTACCATCGCATTGCCCGCCTCAACCATCCGGACAAAGTGATTGGTCTGGCACCAGAGTTCCAGGAACTTGCTGAGCATCGGATGAAGGTTATTACGGCAGCGTACCGGAAGCTGACTGAGCATGCCACTGTGCAGCGATAGCCTCGCTAAAACTCAGGGCTGAGTGGCGGCTAACAGCGTTAGCATCTCCACCGTAGGCCGCACATCGTGGGTGCGCACAATAGTGGCTCCCTGCAATACCGCAGTTGCTGTTGCGCCTAGAGTGCCGTAGAGGCGGTCCGCGATGGGCACGGGCTCCCCATTGCCCAGCACAGCGCCAATGGTGCTTTTGCGAGAAATGCCCACCAGTACGGGATAACCCAACTGAGTAAAGCTGGCGGTATGCGCCACCAGCTGCAGATTTTCGCTGACGGACTTGCCAAACCCGAAGCCCGGATCAACCACAAGCTGAGTGGCTCCAGCCCCCTGTGCCACGTCAATTGATGTTTGTAGCGATCGCCTCACCGTTGCCACCACATCGTCGTACTGGCACTCATGGGGCATCGCCCCCGGACGCCCTAGGGAATGCATCAAAATCAGCGGTGCATTGGCCTTGGCGGCCACTTGGGCCATGTCGGGAAACTCTCGCAGTCCGGTAATGTCATTGATGATATGGGCACCGGCCTCTAGGGCGGATTGGGCAACGTCAGGCTTATAGGTGTCAATTGATATCAGAGCCTCTGGAAACCGGGAGGCGATTGCCTCAATGACGGGCAGCACTCGACGCTTTTCCTCATCCCCGGAGACTGGGGCAGCGCCCTTGCCGTAGGCGCTGCCCTTGGGTCGTGACGATTCACCCCCAATATCAATAATGGCGGCTCCATCCTGCAGCATCTGCTCTGCTTGGGCTAGGGCGGCATCAACGGCCACATAGCGCCCGCCGTCGGAGAACGAATCTGGGGTGACGTTGAGAATGCCCATCGTATGGGCACTGGAGACACCGGGCCGACAGTCGAGCTGGCGATCGCCGCAGGTCAGAATCTGAGAGGATTTGGGGGACATAGTACGCGGTTCAGACAGCTGCTCAGACACAAGTGAAATGCTCACATGGTACCTCACCTCAGCGGTGTCAAAAGCTGCTCTCAATCTATCACCTGCGTTCTCAAAAACAATCCGATCGCCCCTCGCAGGGTAGCGTTGGTCCAAAGCTCAAAAAACCAGCAATTCTCAGTTTAGGAAATCAGCTGGTATCGGGAGGGATATCTAGCTCTAGCCCATCAAGCATGAATGTGAGCAGATGGTCCCAACTATCGAAGTACATGTAGCGGGTCAACGCCCGTAG
>JBARYO010000485.1:0-10539 GCA_049647905.1 Elainellaceae cyanobacterium
CAGCGTCTTCACCAGGTGGATCCTGGAACGACCAAAGATTCTCAATAATCGTATTGAGGCTGTAGACGCGATTTGGATGGCGTAAAAATAGCTCCAGCAAGGCATATTCTTTAGGCGTCGTGTGGATTTGGCGTTCACCGTAGAACACCTCAAAGGTGTCGGGCTTCAGGCTCACCTCACCCCAGCGCAGCAGCGTCGTTGCGGTGCGACTCTCTCGGCGCAGCAGCGCCCTAATCCGGGCGCAGAGTTCCTCGAAATTAAACGGCTTGATGACATAATCGTCGGCCCCAGCATCCAGCGCCCGTACCTTATCTGGACTAGAATCTTTAGCGGTTAGCATCAAAATAGGGCAATCGATGCCTTGGCGACGGAGCTGCTGGCACAGCGTGATTCCCTCCACGCCAGGTAGCAGCATATCCAGCACAATCAGGTCGTAGGTAAACAGCTCTAAAAACTCCCGCGCTGTCTCACCATCAATCGCAATATCGACAGCATAACGCTGCCGAATTAACGCCTCTGCCAGCGTTTCCATCAGCGCTTCGTCGTCATCTACTAAAAGTATGCGCATTGTCAACCCAGCGGGGTGTTATTTTATGGTACGACACTTGGCTGGATACAAACTGAATGGCCACCGTTACGATTGGTCACGCATGCGCTGTTGCCTCAAACCTCCAGAGCATGCTGACTAGCAGGCAACGCCCAAGACGTTATTCTCCCACTTGGTTGTCTTGCATTTGCTTGTGGAGGCTGGCATAGAGACCACCGAGCTGTAGCAATTCAGAGTGAGACCCTGACTCCACTAGTTCCCCTTGCTTCATCACGAAAATGCGATCGACATTGCGAATTGTGGAAAGGCGATGGGCAATGATGATAGCGGTGCGGTCTACTAAAAGATGCTCTAAGGCTTTTTGGATTCGGGCCTCCGTACCCACATCTAGATTGGCAGTCGCCTCATCAAGCACCAAAATAGGGGGATTGCGAATGGCAGCGCGGGCGAATGCCAGCAGCTGCTTTTCACCGCCGGAAAGATTGGTGCCCCGCTGTCGCAGCGGCGTGTCATAACCCTGGGGCAATTGCTCAATAAAGTCGGCCACGTTGGTCTGTTGAGCCGCCTGCTTTACAGCATCTAAGGAATAGTCCTCCCCCAAGGTAATGTTGGCTTTTACATCCCCTGCGAACAGAAATCCCTCTTGCAGAATCACAGTCATGCGCCGTCGCAGCTCGCTTTGGGCCATATCGCGAATGTCGACCCCATCCAACAAAATGCGGCCTCGGCTCACCTCGTACAGCCGACACAACAGCCGAATAATTGAGCTTTTTCCCGCTCCCGTGGGACCAACTATAGCGATCTTCTCTCCAGCGCGAATGGTGAAATCAAGACCCCGCAGCACATACTCATCTGGTTTGTAGCCGAACCACACGTCCTCAAACCGAATCTCGCCCGCCACTGGCGATCGCGGCATTGCCGGGACAGCCTGCTCTGGATCTTTAATTTCAATCGGTTCTGACACCAAGTCGTTCACTCGCTCTAGGGCCGTGAGCCCGGCCTGCACCGCCGTAAACCGCTCAGCAAACTGACGCAGCGGATTAAACAGGCGCTGGGCAAACAGGACAAACGTGGTCAAGGTGCCCAGCTCAATTGCCTCCCCCAACACCAATTGCCCCCCCAGCCACAGCACGCCACCAATCGCGGCCAATCCCACCCATTCCAGGGTGGCAGACACCGCTGAATCAAAGAAAATCGTGCGGTCAACCTGGGCCACATAGCGCTGGTTGATGTCGCTAAACGCCTCACTGTTGAACCGCTCTCGCCGAAACAGCTGGACGATGCTAACGCCGACAATATTCTCCTGCAGGCTGGAGTTGAGCACCGACAGTTCCTCGCGCGCCTTGTAGTTGGCGCGGCGGTACTGCTGCTGAAAGTAAATCATTAGTGCGGTGATGGGAATCAGCACCAGCACCAGCAGCAAGGCCAGCTGCCACTGCACCAAAAACATCACCACCGTAATGATGATCATGGTGAACAGGTCGGCAACAATACCGATGGCTCCCGTGGAAAAGACGTCCCCTAGGGCTTCCACATCGCTGGTGAGGCGAGTAATTAGCCGACCCACCGGGGTGCGATCGAAAAACCGAGCGGCCAAGGCGGTGACATGGTCAAACAGGTCGTTGCGCACATCTTGGGTAATCAGCTGCCCTACCTTCTGGACCTGATAGCCCTGCACCCCACTGAGGGCGAGCCGAAGAAGAATCGTTAAGGCCAATAGCCCCACCAGCAGCCTTAGTCCAACGGCCAGAGAGAACTCCTGCAAAAGCCAAGCCACTGGCTCGCCGCGAATCAAGGACACGGCCTGTCCAATGAGAATAGGCTGCACGGCCTCTGCCACCGACAGCGGAACCAATAGCAGCAGAGCGATCGCCAGCAATCGACGGTGGCGCTTGGCGTAGGGGAGCAGCATCTTGACGAGCTGCCAGTCGTTGTCGTCGCGCCGCTGGGGGGTAAGAGAAGGGGCTGTCACGGGTAATCCTTATTGAACGATGTGGCGATGTGGTAACCCTATCTAGGGTAAGTGACTCCGACGGTGGCGGCTGTTTCGCTCCCAGAACACCCCGTCTGCAAAGCCCTGGATTGACGGGTCTGTCTCTGCGATCGCCAACCGCTTCTCCGCCAGGCAGCAGTACAGTTCATCTTGCTCGATGCCCAGGTAGCGCCGCCCTAGCTTTTTGGCCACAACTGATGTCGTGCCAGAGCCTAGAAACGGGTCAAGCACAACATCTCCTGCATTGGAGCTAGCCAAAATCAGCTTCGCGATCAGCTTTTCAGGCTTCTGTGTGGGGTGATCGGTGTTCTCGGCCATGGACCAGAACGGCACGGTCAAGTCGGTCCACAGGTTAGACGGGTGGGTGAGGCGAAAGTTACCCTGCTGGGTCTTATCCCAATCTTTAGGCAAGCCATCATGGGTATAGGTGGCGCGCACCCTCCGCTTTAGCTTCACGGCATCGACGTTGAAGGTGTACTGCTTTGACAGGGTGCAAAACCACAGGTCCTCTGCCGCATTTTTCCAGTTGCTGCTAGACCCCCGTCCCTTCTCTCGCTCCCAGGTAATTCGATTGCGCACGTGGAACCGCGACTGGGCAACGTGAAACACCGCCGGAGAAGATTGCCAGTCGGCACAAATATAGATCGAGGCTGTCCGCTTTAGCAGGGGCATCAAGCCGTCGACGCAGGCCGCCAGCCAGTTGGAATAGGTCTCCAAATCGGTTTTCTTGAACCGGGTGGAGTTAAATACTTTGTCGAGGTTGTAGGGTGGGTCCACCACCAATAGGTCGATGCAGCGGCGGGGTAGGTGCGGTAAAGCCTGAAAGGTATCTTGATGAATAGTACGGTTGGCGATCGCCTCAAGCGACACAGGCTCTCTTATCTGCAGCAGCCGCTGTCGATACATGGCCCGCTCCTCGGCCTCTAGGGTTATGGTGCGGTTGCGAGGCGCACGGTCTTTGAGCGCGTTAGATCTGACGGCCATTCGTTTCAGCACCCCCTAGCACGAGTTAATACTCCACTTCACGCTCGCTCCAGCGGCGCTGTAAAGAGCGGCTCACATCACGGAACGCGTCCCGCCGCAGGTAAGGATAGTCCGAAATCCAAAAGCCACTATCGGGCAGGTACGCATCCGACATCTTGGCAATGCGACCCAAATCAGATCGGTTCGAGACCACAAGCACTTCAGCTAAATCCCCCGCTCGGATCGCCCGGTGCTCCCGCTGGAGAGGAACCTGCAGTACGGCTGTAAATCCGTTCTCATCCCCAAGCTCTAGGTTGAGGCGGCGCTCCCGGTTCTCGATAATCATCAGCTCCCCCTGCTTGTTGACCGTCTCTTCGCTGCCAATTAGCTCCTCCGTGATGAACTTATCAAGCACTTCACCCCGCAGGAAACCGGCAAATCCGTAGCGACGGTACTCTCGGTTGCGGCGATTGGCCTGATAAATTGGAGCCCATAGCCAATAGGTGCCTGAGATCAACGCCGCCAAAAACGTAAAAAACTGAAAATACTCGTTCACAAGCTGCTGCACCGCGATCGCCCCAATTAGCCCCGCAAGGGAGTAGAGCACCCGCCGTAAAATATCCGTAGGACCACCCCAGTAATATTTGTACTGCTCGGCGGTGGCTAGGGGTGGAATCAGTTCCTCAAATTTTTGGCGGCTCAGCGGAATTAACATAGATGGCGTGCTACAGATGCCGTATCGCGATATGTTCTAGAAAATATTTTCCCGAGGATGGGTTTAGCTTAACCCTACGAGGGTAACATTTCAGGCTCGTTATCAGGGTGCTCGACCAACCTCGGGCCAGCCTCTGGGGTTTAAGCCCCCGGCGCTCACCTGACGCGATCGCACTGTATCCGGTCTGCTTCGTCCGCCGGATGGTGCTGTAAGTCCCCCTGCAGCCAGTCACAGCCCCGTCGAATCAGATTATCCTTCTCCTGAAGAAGCAATGATTTGGTCGTCAGGGCTAATGGCCACCCCATTGATTACAATCTCAGGATGACTGCCGCGCGAACAAATGGAATCCATTCGCTTGGATTCTCTCGTCCGGGCGCCATCGCCCTAGACTAGATGTATTGCTTGTTGCCTTGGCGTATAGCGAGATTTCACTACCGAATTATGTCTACTGAACTATTGTTCAATATCGCCAACATTTTTGTGCTTCCCTTTTGGGCGCTTATGGTCATAGCGCCTAGCTGGCAGGTCACTCGGCGCGTTATGGCATCAACGCTGCCCTTTGTCGCGTTGGCCGTGCTCTATGTATATTTCTTCGCGCTTAGCATCACGCCAGAATCAGCCCAGGCATTCAGCAGCGCTGGCCTATCAGATATTGCGAGGCTGTTTTCCGATGAGCGGGTCGCCGCCACCGGCTGGGTTCATTTTCTGGTGATGGATTTGCTGGCAGGGCGCTGGATTTACCAAGACGGACAAACTAACCAAATTTTCACACGCCACTCCCTATCGCTATGTCTGTTCGCAGGGCCAATGGGTGTGCTGTCGCATATCATTACGCGTTGGATAATCAATAGTCGCCGGAGTCCCTCTGGTGCTGCTGCCTCTGATGCGAGCTTAGAAGAGGCCAAGCCATAAGGTTATTGGGCACCCTTAATCATCGGCTTTCAAACAATCCTAGGCGGTTTATGATGGCCGCGCTAGCGATGATTATGCCACCATGATAGGAACGCACTGCTAACTCTAAACCAGTAAGACTATGAACGAGATTTCGCCTTTGCTTACAGAACTCTCCAGCCATCCCGTTGCCTTCCTCGGCGGGTTCTTCTCCGGCATCTTTCGCCTTAACTTAAACGACGACCCTGTCAAAGACTGGCTTGGGAAACATAATGTCAATGGTCCTGTTCAGCCTCCCGCTGCACAGCCTGGCGCAAACGGCAGCGGACCGCAGTCAATTTCTATTGATTAATTTCTAGTCTGGGCTGTAGGGGCTAAGCCCCTACAGCCCAGAAAAATGGCCCTACAGGCTAGATTCTGCCTGACCAGGAACACCTAGGGGCGTCAGCAGTTCATCCAGCCATGCGATAGTCTGCAGCCGGAGCCGACAGGACCGTCGATTTATTGTTTCGCAGGAAAGTGGTAGCTGCTGCAGCGCCTGATAATAGTCAGTAACAGCGCAGTTCCAATCCCCTGTCAGATGGTGTGTCCGGCCTCTTTCGGCATAGATATGGCCTTCTAACATACGGAAATTGAGGGCAACTTCGAAGCAGTGAATGGCACGCTTGTAATGCCCCATCTCCCGAAACGTAATACCCTGATTGATCCAAGCCCGGACGTTGTGGGGGTTGAGATCAATGGCAGTTTCGTAGTCGAGGATAGCCTCCGTAAGTTGCCCTTGGTGGGCATAGTAGTTAGCGCGATTGTTGTAAACCCGGTCTAGCACAGGGTTCAACTCTATGGCGCGGTTGTAGTCTGCGATCGCCTGGTCTAACTGGCTACTTTGGAAGTACACTAAGCCCCGGTTGTTGTAGTCGGTAGCGCTGTCCGGGTTGACCGCAATTAAATGCGAAAACAGGGCGATCGCCGTTAGATTGTTGCCTTTCCGGGCTTCATTTAGAGCGCGTTGGCGAATCTTGGACGATTGCTCCAGTTTAATGTGGTGCTGGACCAAGATGTCTGACAGCTGTGCGGGACAGCCGCTAGCATCAACCGCAGCTTTGATATCGGCTTCGTCTAGATCGGCGGTCGAAGGCTCATTGGAAAATACAGGTAATATAGGAGCCTCAGATAGTTTCAGGAACAGATTGTCTTCAGTGAGAGAGTGACGATTTCTAGCAGAGTGCGCGTCCATTCTAAGCCTCGTGGTCAAGAGTTGGTGTCGTAAACGTCTAAGGTTGGGGGTGGCGCTGCTCTAACTGCAGTCGGAACATCCCGCCAACGGTTGGGTAAATGCACTCCTATAATCTTTGATACGGTGTTTAGCGACTATTGTTCGAGGTTGAAACTACGGAAATATAATTTTTGACTTTGCCTCTGTACGGCTGCAATACTCATATTGAGCAGTTTGCTAGTATGCCAGACGCCCCGTAGACCGAAGGTTTACTTAACGTTGGGTCCCAAGAATACAAATTTGCGTATTAGCACGGATGACATCCAGACAATGCGAAAAAGCGCATGTCTTCCTGCTGGCATCAGAGCCATGTCTCATTCTTGACGCTATGTCGCAGGGCCTCTGTATTTACGACAGCTCCCTTACGGTTTGCGACTAGCAGGTGATAGGAGGTAATAGGGTCAAACAGCCGCGCTAGAATGACAGCCATTGACCATCTGTCCTGTCTGAAAATTAACCAGTTCGAATAAGGAGCACGAGCATGACCGACAACTCAGCTATTGAAGATCTCTCTGCTATGACGGAGAATTACGTTGTTCTAGGGCTGGCGCACTGCTTTATCCGCGATGAGGGCGACGTTCATGACGTTGAAATTATTGAGCCCATCCCCTCTGCAGCGCTAGAGGCTCTACTGAAAGGAACCCCAACCTCCTATGACAAAGCCTACGGTGCACGACTAGGAGAGGTGCTCAACCAAGGGGAGTTTAGCGTTCCGTCTGTCTTTCCAAGCAGCGCTCAACTTTGCGACGACTTCGCGACACGCGCGCTAGCGGCAGCGCGAACTTACCAAACCAATGAAAGTGCACAGGCGCATATCCCTGTCGGTACACTTTATGAAGGATTCACCTTCTCCACCGAGCGCAAGCGTATCCTCAACTCCGAGCGAATTATCAAGACGGAGGATAACGTCAAGCAGCATGAGTATACCCACAAGGTTCTTTGAAATTTACTCATAATCCAACGGGACCGACCCATCCTAGAGCGCTGAAGCTGCCCTCAGTTATCTATGGCAATGCCCGTCAGCGGATGCTTCTAGCAATGTAACGAAGCATGTTTATTAGTTAACTTTCGAGACGCGATGTGAACTCCTTGGTGTGAAATTGATAATCTTCTCATTAAGAGCTGGTTTATCTAATTTTCATAACAAAGAGGCGATTTAACATGAACACACCACATTTGGGCCAGTCTATCTCCATGGGGGTTGTGTTACTCCTGGCCAGTTTAAGCATCGTCGGTTTGATGGCGCTGCAAAGCGGAGCGCTACAGTGACCCGTCAGTTCATCATCTTTTACCAATAGCGCCATACCTCAGTCTTCTGAGGTGGGACAGCTCCAAAACTCTGCTCATCCCTCAACTATCCCTCCAGCCACGCCGCTAGAGGGATTTTTTTGAACTTATCGCATCTGCTCTATGGCTTGAGACAACCTTCGTGGCTCAAAGCCTAACGTTGCGTAACCCCCAAGGCTATAGCCAATGGC
This sequence comes from Elainellaceae cyanobacterium, assembly GCA_049647905.1. Taxonomy (GTDB): domain Bacteria; phylum Cyanobacteriota; class Cyanobacteriia; order CAKZMO01; family CAKZMO01; genus JBCCAG01. Next base: position 7,861 of record JBARYO010000485.1, read on the forward strand.
CAAACTCATCTGCGAAGCGATCGCTCAAAATCGCCTCCCGAATGCGTACCGTAAAGCGCACCAGCTCAGTGATGTTGTGAATCGACAGCAGGGTGTGGGCTAGCTGCTCCCTGGCGTGAATCAGGTGGCTGAGGTAGGCGCGGGTAAAGCGGCTGCAGGTGTAGCAGGGGCAGGTTTCATCTAGGGGGGTGAAGTCTTCCCGGAAGCGGGCGTTTTTCATGTTCCAGCGATCGCCGTCTACCATGGCGCTGCCGTGGCGGGCAAGACGGGTAGGGATGACGCAGTCGAAGAGGTCAATGCCAGCGGCGATGGCCTGGGCCATCTCCCGGTGAGTGCCCACTCCCATGAGGTAACGGGGTTTGTGAATAGGCAGCAAGGGGGTGGTTGCTTTGACGATGTTTTGAATCAGCTCGGGGGGTTCCCCCACGCTCACCCCCCCTACTGCGTAACCCGGCAGGTCAAACTCCTGCAGCGATCGCGCCGCCTCCTGGCGTAGGTCGAGGTAGACGCCCCCCTGCACAATGCCAAATAGGGCTTGGTCCCGCTGGTCGTGCTCTGCCACACAGCGCCCGAGCCAGCGGTAGGTGCGCTCAGTGGCGAGCTGCACCTCCTCGCGGGTGGCGGGGTAGGGCGGGCATTCGTCAAACGCCATGATCACATCGGCCCCCAGGGTGTTTTGAATCTGCACCGATCGCTCGGGCGTCAGGTTGATCATGTCGCCATCTCGGGGCGATCGAAAGGTAACGCCTTCTTCGGTGATAGAGCGCAGCTTGCTGAGACTAAAAACCTGGAAGCCCCCCGAATCCGTCAGCATGGGGCCATCCCAACCCATAAAGCGGTGCAGCCCCCCGCCCCGAGCGACGATGTCTTCCCCCGGCTGTAGATGGAGGTGGTATGTATTGGAGAGCACCATCTGTGCCCCGGTTTGCTGCAGCTGCTCTGTGGTAACCGTTTTAACATTCGCTAAGGTGCCCACGGGCATAAAACGGGGGGTTTCAACAGGGCCATGGGGGGTCTCGAAGACCCCAGCGCGGGCGTGGGTGTGGGAGCAGCGGTTCTGAAGATGATACTGAAATGATGTCATTGCGTTATGTTGTCGTTCCCAAAATCATGCCCAGCAGCAGCAGAAACCCCAGGTAAACGTTTTGCCGAAAGATGCGCCCGTAGAGCGACGCGGGCAGCTTGGGGCGGCGGAGCTGACGGTATTGCCAGATCCACCCCGCAGCGGCGATCGCCAGGGTCAGCCAAAATGCGATATTTAGCGCTAGGGCAGCGCCAGTAGCCGCTAACAGCAGCACCGTCCCCAAGAAAAACAGCCCCACGGCCTGGGGGGTGCGGGGGCCAAAATACAGGGCGCTGGACTGGACCCCTAGCCTGTAATCATCCTCCCGATCCGCCATAGCGTAGACCGTATCAAACCCTAAGGTCCATAGCACTACCGCCTCCCACAGTAGCCAGGCGGCAATGGGTAGGTCACCGGCTACCGCGCTCCAGCTGATCAACACGGCAAAGCCCCAAGCTAAAGACAGCACCAGCTGCGGCACGGGAAACACTCGTTTAGCCAGCGGGTACAGCACAATGACTGGCACCGCTAGCACGCACAATACAAAACTGAGGGGGTTGAGATAGAGGGCCAAGATGAGGGCGCAGACAAAAGCAACCAAGAGCACCACAATGCCGGTCTTCACGGTCAAAGCCTTTGCCGCCAGCGGGCGGCGGCGGGTGCGCTCAACCTTGGGGTCGATGTTGCGGTCCCAAAGGTCATTGACAACGCAGCCTGCGGCACTGGTTGCCAGGGTGCCCAGCACAATGACCAGCACCAACGGCAGTGGCGGCAGGGCACCATCGCTGATGCTGTGTGCCCCCAAAAAGACCGCCCAGAGGGCGGGAATCATTAAAATCAGTCGTCCAGCGGGCTTATCCCAGCGAAGGAGCCGGATAATTTTGCGCCAAGCCGGTTCAGGTCGTCGAGACGAAATCACCATAGATCATATTGTGGCGTAGACGCGACGCTGCTATCGTGACAGATGCGCCACTACAGGCGAATTTGGCAGGGTTTGGGAACCCTGTTGGCCTACGAAATCCCTGATATTGACATCCTCTCCGTCCTAAAGGACAGAGATTCTTCGCCACGCCACCCGTAGGTGGTCGCCGAATGGGGGTCATAGAGATTTACGGCGTCGCTCTTTTGAATACTACCTCAACCATGTCCAGTCCCTCTGCACCGTCTAATCCCTCGGATTCTGTCCCACAGCGTAAATTTAGCCGTACGCAGCATACCCTGCCCCTCAACGAGGGCACTTTCGCCTATACCGCTCACGCCGAATGGCAGGTCTTGCGCGATCGCGATAAGCCAGTAGCAGAGCTGTTTCATGTGGTATATCTGGCCGATGTCGACAATCCTACTCAGCGGCCCCTCACGTTTGTATTCAACGGCGGACCAGGAGCGGCGTCAGCCTACTTGCATATGGGAGCATTCGGCCCCAAGCGGGTGCGCTTCAATTCGGACGGCAGCCTGCCCAAGCCGCCGGTCCAAGTGGTGGATAATGCCGAGACCTGGCTCGCCTTTACGGATCTGGTGTTTATTGATCCTGTGGGGACGGGCTTTAGTCGCAGCCTCGACGACGAGGATAAGCCTGATAAAGACAGGCCCGCCTCAGGCGACGACAAGCCCAAGGA
>JBARYO010000486.1:0-5407 GCA_049647905.1 Elainellaceae cyanobacterium
CCCAAGAGCGGAGCATTGATATCCATTACGATCGGCAGGCGGTATCTTGGGTTGTGGCAGACGCTACGGCGCTGCGGGAAGTACTCAACAACCTCCTAGATAACGCGGTTAAATATACGCCAGTGGGAGGCTACATTGAGGTTCGGAGCGGCATTGTTATGTCTAATGCCGATGATGACCAGCAAGCCGATGATTGGCAGGCTATTGTCATCGCAGATACAGGCCCAGGTATCCCATTAGGTGACCAGCGGCACCTGTTTGAGCGCCACTTTCGGGGAGTACAGGCTGACGGAGATATTCCTGGTACTGGGCTTGGACTGGCGATCGCCCGAGAGCTGATTCAGCAGATGAATGGCCGCTTAGCCGTGTTCAGCCCCGCCGTAGAGAGCTGCCTGCTCTCACGCCAGTATCTGAGCCAACATGCCGATGCCAGCCCTGGGACAGCAGTCGTCATTCAGTTACCGATTGCCAAGCCCGCCGAGGACTAGAATTTTTTCGGCCACCCCATCCTCAACCGGGCTCACAGAGAGCCTATTTCCCCGCCTCAAAATCAGCAGCTCTGCGTCGGTGAAGTTTTCTTTCAGGTCGTTCAACGTCAACAGCTGGGGAAAGATTTGCTTGAAGGCCACCATGACCGTCTGCCAACGGGGTGACGCCTGCGTCGATTTAGGGTCGAAGTAAGGACTGGCTTGATCGAACTGAGTTAGATCAACAACCTGGGTAGCGCTGATGGTCATCAGCCCAGCAATACCAGGTGGTTTGGTATTGGAATGATAGAAAAAGGCGCGATCGCCTATCTGCATCTGGCGCAGGAAGTTCCGGGCCTGATAATTTCTAACACCATCCCACACCGTTTCCCGATCGACCTCCAGGTCCAGAATGCCATAGACGCTGGGTTCAGATTTCATCAGCCAATACATGGTCTTTATGTTCCGAGCATTCCCTCAAGCTTACTGCCTAGGCTCATGACTCGCGCACCTGGGCTGAGTCATCGTCTGAACCTTGATCTGAGATCTCCCCCAAAGTATAATTTTGGCCCTCGTGGCTTGAGGACAGCGGCGACTCGAACCCCCGGTCAATACTTTCGTAAGACAGCTCATTATCCAAAGGACTCTCGGTTAGCGATCCAGCCATAGACTCTGATAATGACTCAACCCGCCTGACCTGAACATGGTGTAGTCGAGGGCCATCCATTGAAATCACTGTCATCTCCCACGGCCCAATTCTCAGCACTTCCCCTAGATTAGGAATCTTTTGCAGGTGATGGATTAAGAAGCCACCCAAGGTTTGATATTCGTCGGCAACGAGCAAATCCATGTTTAGGATTTCGTTCGCCTCTTCCAGATCAAGCTGAGCCTGAACGAGGTAGGTCTGCTCTCCCAAAACCCGTACCGACAGCGACTGATCGCTATCTTCTTCAGCGGCACCCCCAATAATTTCTGCCGCCAGATCTTGCATAGTAATTAGGCCAGCAGTACCGCCAAATTCATCCACCACCATCACCATGGGCTGCCTTGAGCGCTGCATTAGCTGCAGCAACTCGCTCAGCAGCATCACTTCTGACACGAATCGAGCAGGCTTGATCCAGGCTTTAATAGAGCTGTTGAAATCTAGGCTGTCGTCAGCTAGGGGCTGCGCCAAATCCTTGAAGTATAAAATACCGCTGATGTCATCCAACGAGTCCCCCATGACGGGATAACGGGAGTATCCGTTGGTGCTCACCTCGTTGAGCACTAAGCGCAGATCGGCTTCCGAGGGTAGGGCCACAATGCTTGTGCGTGGCACCATAACTTCCCCTACGGTGACGTCCCCAAATTCAATGGCGTTACTCAGCAGCTCGCGCTCATCCGCTTCAAGACCTGTAGATTCGGAAGAGGTACTAATAATTAACTGCAGCTCTTCGGGCGTAAGGCGGCTGGATAGGCTTTCGAGCTGGTACGGGATTCCGAGCAGCCGCAGCAGCCAGCGCGTAGACTGGTTCAACACCCAGATAAATGGGTTGAAGCAGCGCGCGATCGCCGTACTGGGGGGCGCTAGGATGCGGGCTAGACGCTCGGCGTCAATCAGGGCAACTGATTTGGGACAGAGCTCTCCCAGCACAATCTGCAGATAGGCCACCAGAATGAACGCAATCGGAATGCTAATAGTGTGGGCAATGGTATCCATTGCCTGGGGAAAGACGCGCTGAATTAAACCGCTAATGGGACGCGCTAGGGTGGTTTCACTGATCCAACCGAGGGCCAGACTAGAGAGTGTAATCCCGAGCTGTGTTGTGGAGAGCAGTCGCTCAATGCTGCGCTGCAGAGATTGCACCGCCTTTGCCTGGGTATCTCCGGAGGAGGCAAGCTGGCTGATGCGCGACCGTCTGACAGAGACAATTGAGAATTCGGCTGTAACGAAAAAGGCATTGATTGCGATCAAAACCGCGATCGCTAGCAGCCTGAGGCTATTACCAGAGGTCATTGAGGTGTCGTAGGACTCCCATTCATGCGCGCTGCAAGGTCATCAAGGATAGCCTCTTCTTTTATGAAAACCATTTTGGTTCGCTGGACGCGATCGCCGCTAGCCTCCTCTACCCTGGCAGGACGCATATCAGGCTGAGTAATGCCGCGTAGGGCTGAGCGCCCTAGCGTGTAGCCCCTAACTCCGCTGACGGCTGTTGCTCCCGCCATCAGGGAAAGGAATATAAACGTGATGGCGATCATTGGATCAATTCGCATGGCGGCTGGGGGTGTCGATACAATTTTATCGCCCGATTTTGACAGACCATCTCAGATTTACAGACAATTTCAAAATTCGAGCTAATATAGTACTTAATCTTAGCCAGGGTTGGCCGAGCGGATGAGGCAGCGAACTCATAATTCGCCTTAGGCAGGTTCGATTCCTGCACCCTGGATTTTGCGCCTACAGCAAAGTCGGCACTTACCACAACGCTGGAATTGGCCCAGATACAGCGGGTCGCGCCGGGGCTGGAATAGGCTGGCTCAGCGGCGTGTTGGCGAACACCTGATCCTCGATAATGGGTGCGGTGAGAATTGAGCTGCTGTATGGGTTGGGTAAATCCGGTGTCGCGAGCAGTGGATCAGAGGTCGTCTGCTGCAGTAAAACAGTCTCGTACACCTCGTGAACCCGCTCACCGTCTCTGGTGATTTCGTTATCTGGGAATCCAGTCCCGAGCAAGAAGCTCACCTGTCGGGCAACGCTGCGGTTGTTGAAGAAGATTTCATCGTGGGAGAAGAAGGCGTCCTCAAACTCAGCCTGAATTGAGCCTGGGGCCTCTTGCCCCACAGCGGGCTGGTTCAGCGCTATTGGGGAAGCGACTAGAACCGATAGTCCAATCCATCTCGCAATTCGAAAGCTCATAGTAGCAACGTCTCCGTTCGAAGGTTTTATAACAAACGACAAGTAGCTGTATCTTAAACCGGTGCTAACTCAGCAGATGCAATGAATCTATCATTAACTGCTATGACCGTGTTACCGTCAACATGCCCACAGAATGGTGCCTGGCGATCCCACCTACTGGATACAGTCCAAACACACCCAAAACCAGATACACCCAAAAATATACTGCCAGAATACTGCCAGATACCCTATCTTATTTCGTCTACGCTTCAATTCTGCTGAAATTATCGCTACCGTTTAACCCAGTACTACAGCCATGAGCCCCGTTTTGCCGACAATGCCGCCCAAACAACCGACGCCTGAACAGGCAAAACAGCAGTTGCTGTCACTCTTTTGCGACGTCGCCTATAAGGAGGGGGAGTTTGTGCTCTCTTCGGGGCAGCAGAGCCGCTATTACATTAATGGTAAGCAAGTGACGCTTCATCCCCAAGGGGGCTTGCTTGTTGGCCAAGTGATTTTGCCGATGGTTCCTCAGGACACTATTGCTGTAGCCGGTTTGACTTTGGGGGCTGACCCCATCGTCACCGCTGTTAGTGTTGTGGCGGCGACTCAAGGGCGTTCCCTGGCCGCGCTGATTGTGCGGAAACAGTCTAAAGGCCATGGGACCCAAGCTGCTATTGAAGGGCCAACCCTATCTCCAGACAGCCCTGTTGTAGTGCTGGAAGACGTTGTGACAACCGGACAATCTGCCCTCAAAGCAGTGGCTCAGCTCCGGCAGGCAGGCTATCGTGTAAAGCAGGTTATCTCGCTGGTGGATCGTCTCCAGGGTGGGGCCGCGTTGTACCGAGAGCATGGCTTAGAATTTCAGGCTGTTTTCTCCATTGAAACCATCCAGGCGGAGTGGCGGCGAACCCGTAGTACATAACCATTGACAATCGATTATTGACCAGCGGTTTGGAGCACAAGTGAAGAATATCGAACGGCGTATGGCCTCTATGTGCCGATGCAGTAAATCCAGTTTATTATCAGCAGTCCTTGCCGCTGGAGCAACTCTGCTTGTGGCGCAGCCGGCGTTTGGCCAAATCGTGGGCCAGGCTCGTAGCCAGACTATAGATCAAACCACAGGCCAAACCACAGGCCAGACCGCATCAGATCTGATGCCTTCAGACCCGCCAATCCCCCCATTACCCAACTCCGCAAGGTCTTTGCCAGCCCCAGCGCCAGCCCTAAGACCGCGCTACCCAAGCGATGCCAGCTTCCTTCTGCCGCCCCGTCCTATTTTCCCTGAGGTTCAGTCGACCGAGCTGCGGCTGGTGCTGCGCCTAAGCGATCGCCGCGTGTATCTGTATCGAGGGGACGACGTTGAGGTCAGCTATCCCGTTGCGGTGGGCAAAGGCGGGTGGGAGACCCCCACGGGCTCCTATGAGGTGATGACCATGATTGAGCACCCCAGTTGGGAAAATCCGTTTACCGGGGGCGTCATTCCGGCTGGTCCAGACAACCCGTTGGGAGAGCGCTGGATTGGGTTTTGGACCGATGGCCGCAACTTCATCGGCTTCCACGGCACCCCCAATGAGGGATCGGTAGGCCGTGCCGCATCCCACGGCTGTGTGCGCATGTACAACCGCGATATTCGAGAGCTGTTTACCCTGGTGGCGGTGGGAACCTCGGTGGCGGTGGAACCCTAGACTTCTCATGGCCCAGCCCGTCCCCTATCAATTTCCCGATACCTTTTACTGGGGCACCGCCACCTCGGCTTACCAAATCGAAGGGGCGATCGCCGCAGAAGGCCGCTCTCCCAGCGTTTGGGATACCTTCAGCGCCACTCCAAACCGGGTGCTGGGTGGGGATACGGGAGCGATCGCCTGCGACCATTACCACCGCTACCTGGATGACGTGCAGCTGATGGCTCAGCTGGGGGTGCGTCACTATCGCTTTAGCCTTTCCTGGAGCCGCATTTTGCCAGCGGGGCGGGGCGTGATTAACGAGGCTGGCCTGGACTTCTACCGCCGTTTGGTGGACGCCCTGCTGGACCACGGCATCACCCCCCACGCCACCCTGTTCC
>JBARYO010000487.1:0-5487 GCA_049647905.1 Elainellaceae cyanobacterium
ACAGGCCAGCACCGACCAGCTGGGGTCCATACTTGGAGCCGTCCAGCAGCTTGCGGGAAGTCAGGGCACTAGCCCAGACAACATGCAGATGCTGATGTCAATTGTGGGGCAATATGCCCGCTCATCCCTGAAGCAGACCAGCCAGTCCGCTGGCCGAGGCGAGGCAGAGTCAATCGTTGACCGTTTTGCGGGCACCGGCCCTAGCGTGGACGCTATGCAAGCCCTCTTTTCACCCCAGCAGCGGGAGAAAATTGCTGATACGGCGTCACAGCGTACCGGTCTCAACCGCGATGTTATCCTGTCGCTGCTGCCGATTGTGGTGCCCCTGGTGCTTAAGTTTCTCCAGACAGGTTCGAGCAAATCGGGCGTTTCCCGCCAGAGTCAGCCCAACTCAGTGCTGAATATTTTTCTGGATTCTGACAACGATGGTGACGTCGATATGGGAGATGCTATCTCCGTTGCCAGCCGGTTTCTCAAGAATCGCTAGTATCTTGTCCACGCTTCGCGATTGGGGACGGGTCTACCCATAGACTGGTCCGGTTTAGCGAATTCGCGAAAGCCCTGCGCTGTCACTGAAGGGTCAGCGTCGAGATGCAAACGTACGGACGAAGAACGGCTTCAAACCTAGGCTGAAAGCAACGTTTGGAGCCGCTTACAGTAGCGCCAAAAACCCCTCGACGGCGCGAGTTTTATTTACCCAAGCCAAATCATAGCTGAGCTCCAAGACCGGCACCTGAGGCAGAACCGAGACGCCTGGATAGCAAAGACCCTCTACCACCGGGGCATTACCAATGCCAACGTTAGCTGCAACCATGGCATATAGATCAGAATGCGTTGCCACCTCAATCGCAATGGTTGGCTGAAACCCGAATTCTCCCACATATTGACAGTAGGCGTTGTAGATCAGGGGCTGTCGATCCCGCGCTGGAAAGATTATCGGCTCCCCCTCCAAATCGGCGAAGCTCACCGCCTCCTTTTGATCAAGCCGGTGCCCTGTGGGGACTAACACCGATAGCGGAACGCTGGAGAGAGGCTTGCGGTGGATGCCAGCCGGGATAGAGACCTCCCAAGCGATCGCCACGTCAATTTCACCGGAGGAAAGCGCCGAGCCAATGGAGCGCTCGTCTAGGTAGCGCAGAGAGACCTGGGTTTCGGGATGGGCCGTTTTGAATTGACGCATTAGGCTGCCGACGATGGGCTGGGCTGCGCCTAGCATCATGCCAACCTTTAAGGTGTCGATGCCATCAACAACGCTGGCCTGTGCCGCGCGCACTCCCATATTCACATGGGCTACTGCCTGCTGAGCAGAGCTGAGAAAAGCCTGCCCCGCACTGGTTAGAGAAACATCCCGTGAGGTTCTATTGAGCAACTTCACGCCGATGTCTGTCTCTAAATCGCTCAGCATACGGCTCATAGCAGGCTGCGAAATTCCGCACTGCTGGGCCGCGCGGCCAAAATGCAGTTCTTCAGCTAGAGCGATGAACGAGTGAAGCGTTTTTAAGTTCATTGATATTCTTTTTGATATCGCTTAATGCTAAAACGATATTGGTTTTTTAATAGATATCATGATAGTCATGTATAAAGCAAGATTCTATAAAAGTTAGTACATCGATCGCCTAGGCAGACGCCCATGACTGACCATACGCTTCCCGCCCAATCTACTGAGGCGACTTCTGACGCAACTTCCAAACCTGAAGACAGCCCCAGCCAGAACAGCCCTCGCTCCCGCCGACTGCCCTGGCTGTTAGGGCTAGGGGTCGCCGGACTGCTGCTGGTAGGCTTGCCGGTCGTCCGCACCCAGCTTCTTGCACAGGAGAGCGACGGCGCTGTCGATCAGGTTAATGTCCTAGCGGTGGAAACCTTGACGGTGGAATCCGTCAGCAGCTACGAGGTATCCCGCACCTACACCGGGGAGATTGCCGCCCTGCGCAGCAGCGACCTCGGGTTTCAGCGCGGCGGCGAGGTGGTCACGGTGCTAGTTCAAGAGGGCGATCGCGTTTCGTCTGGTCAGGCGCTAGCCCAGCTCGACACCCAAAACCTGCAAGCCCGGCGGCTGCAGTTCGAGGCCCAAAAGGCCGAAGCCCAGGCCCGGCTGCTAGAGCTAGAGCGGGGCGCTCGCCAAGAGGACATTGCGGCGGCCCAAGCCGAGGTGCGGGATTTGGAAAACCAGCTCAAGCTCCAGGACACCCAGCGATCGCGGCGGGAGTTTTTGTATGAGGAGGGGGCCATAGCCCGAGAGCAGCTAGACGAATTTGCCTTTGGAGCCGAAGCGCTAGAAGCCCGGCTCGACCGCGCCAAAAGCCAGCTCAATGAGCTGCTCAACGGCACCCGCCCAGAGCAAGTGGCAGCCCAGCGGGCGGTGGTGCAGCAGCTCGATGCCAGCATCGCTGACGTGGATGTAGACATCAGCAAAAGCACCCTTAAAGCGCCCTTTGAGGGGGTTGTTTCGGCGCGGCAGGTGGATGAAGGCGCTGTGGTTGGGGCGGGGCAATCGGTGGTGCGTCTGGTTGAAAATGCTGCCCCTGAGGCCCGTATCGGCATGCCAACAGAGGCCGCGAGTCGGCTGCAGGTGGGCAACACCGTAGCCGTAGCCCTAGGCGCAGATCGCTACAGCGCTTCAGTGGCTTCGGTGCTGCCAGAAGTGGACCCCGACACCCGGACCCAGGTGGTTGTCCTGCAGCTAGACCCCGCTGCTGCGCCGCGCATCAACCCTGGCCAGACCGTGCGCATGGCGCTGACGGAAACCATTCCCACTGGGGGCATCTGGCTGCCGACAGAGGCGCTAACCCAGGATATTCGCGGACTGTGGAGCGCCTACGCTGTGGTTCCCGCAGCGACCGAGGCAGAAGCCGAAACCGCCTACGAGGTGCAGCCCCAATCTGTCGAAATTCTGCAGCAGGAAAGCGATCGCGCCCTCGTGCGGGGGACGCTGCAGGCGGGCGATCGCGTTGTGGCCAGCGGGGTGCATCGATTAGTCCCCGGTCAGCGCGTTCAGCCCCTCTAACCCTCCCTGTTTTGAGCTGCTGTGATTCTTAAAGAACCACAGGATTTGCATGCCGTCGCCTTTTGAGGTTCACCATGGTTCGCCCTTTCTTCACCAACATTCGCCTGCTGGTCCTCACTATCATCTTGATCTTGGGCTGGGGCTTTTCGTCTTATCAATCTCTGCCCCGCCAGGAAGACCCCCAGCTGGTGTCCCGCAGCGCTGTCATCACTACCGCCTTTCCCGGTGCCAGCGCCGAGCGGGTGGAAGCGCTGATCACCACTGTTTTAGAGGAGGGGCTAGCGGAGATTGAAGAGATTAGCGTGATCGAATCCGACTCACGGGTGGGCTTTTCTACCGTTTCCGTGGAGCTGCTAGAAACCGTCAAAAATGCCCAGCCCATTTGGTCTAAGGTGCGCGACGAGATGGACGACGCCTCGGTTTTCTTCCCGGAGGGAGCCGCCGACCCGGAGCTGGACGAGGTGCTGGTCAAAGCCTATACCTTTGTCACCGCCTTAACCTGGCGATTACCCGACGAGCCCAACTACGCCGTGCTGCGGCGCTACGCGGAAGATTTGGGCGTGCTGGTGCGGGGGGTGAGCGGCACAGAGGAGGTTGATTTCTTCGGTGACCCAGAGGAAGAGATCTTGGTCGAAGTTGATGCGCCAGCGCTGGTGGGCGTTGGGCTATCGCCTCAGCAGCTCGCGGACCAGGTGAGCCTCAGCGATGCTAAAGCCAGCGCCGGTCAGCTGCGCACCCTGGACCAAACCCTGGCCATTGAGGTCGAAAGCGAGCTAGAGACCGTTGAGCAAATTCGCCAAATTCCGATTCAAACGGGGGATGGGCAGTTTGCCCGCCTCAGCGATGTGGCTCGCGTTAGTCGGGGCGTGCGCGAGCCCCTAACCGACATAGCCCTGATTGATGGTCAGCCCGCTATTGTAGTGGGGGCGATGATGGAGTCGGGGCGACGCATTGACCAATGGGCGGTCGCCATGCAAGAGCGGCTGACTGAATTTGGCGATCGCCTCCCTGAAGGGATAACCCTTGACGTGATCTTCGACCAAAGCGGCTATGTCGAAGCCCGGATCAATACTCTGATGCTGAACCTTATCATTGGGGCAGTGCTGGTGGTGGCTGTCACCCTAGTTGCCATGGGCTGGCGCGCGTCGCTGGTGGTGGGTACGGCGCTGCCCTTTAGCGTTTTTGCGGTATTTGGCCTGATGACGCTATTTGGCGTCCCTATCGAACAGATGTCTGTAACAGGGCTAATTATTGCCCTGGGTCTGCTAATCGACAACGCGATCGTGGTGGTGGATGAAATCCAAATGGAGCTGGAGCACGGCGATGCCCCGCTCCAGGCCGCCACAAAAACGGTGAACTACCTCAAGGTGCCGCTCCTAGCCTCCACGCTGACGACGGTGCTAACCTTTTTACCCATTTACCTGATGCCGGGAAGTGCAGGGGAGTTTGTCGGCTCTATTGCCCTCAACGTGATTCTTGCTTTGGCGGCGTCTTTAACCATCTCTTTGACGCTAATTGCGGCATTGGCAGCGCGGATGCTGGGGGGGAGCCGACGCCAATATGAGCAGGCTGTCCGCCAAAATCGGCGAGGCGTTCGCGCCAGACTGATGCGATCGCTGATGCGGCCAGGAGCCTGGTGGAACGACGGCATTTCCCTGCCCCACCTGGCCCAACCCTATCGATGGTCTCTTGACCGGGCGGTGACTCGCCCAAGGCTGGCCATCGGCATTACCCTAGCGATTCCGCTGGCGGGCTTTATTCTCTCGGGCACCTTAGACAACCAGTTTTTTCCGCTGTTGGACCGGGATCAGTTTCAAATTGAGATGGAGTTTGCCTCCCAAACCTCTATTGACCAAACCCGCGAAAAGGTCCTGCAGGCTCGGGAGGTGATTCTAGAGCATGAGAACGTGGAAGCGGTTCACTGGTTTGTGGGAGAGAGCGCCCCTCGGTTCTACTACAACCTCAAGGGCGACCAAAAAAACCAGCCCTATTATGCCCAGGCTATGGTGCAGCTGAAATCGAAACAGGGGGTGACCCCGCTGGTGCAGGCGCTACAGAAAGAGCTGGGCAACCTGTTCCCCTCGGCCCGGGTGATTGTGCAAAAGTTTCAGCAGGGTCCCCCCTTCGACGCGCCAGTTGAGATGCGGATTTACGGCCCGAATATCGACGAGCTGCGCCGTTTGGGCATGGAGGTCCGGGGAATATTGACCACCATCCCCAACGTGATTCAAGCGCGCGATGACCTGGCAGAAGGCCAGCCAAAGCTAAGCCTGCAGCTAGATGATGAGCAGGTGCGGCAGGCGGGGTTGACCAACACGGGCGTTGCCCAGCAGCTCCAGGCCTATTCAGAAGGCGCAACCGGCGGCGCAATTCTAGAATCTACGGAAAACTTGCCCGTGCGGGTGCGCCTTGCCAATGCCGATCGGGCTAGCTTAGATGAACTGGCCTCCCTCGATTTACAGCCTGACCAGGCCCAGGCCCAA